>JAOASC010000031.1 GCA_025210295.1 Flavobacteriales bacterium
GGGATTTCATCATAATCTTCATCAATAGCTTCATCAACAATTATTTCATAATCAAACCCATCTTCAAAACGCATTTTCTCGAGGTTCATGTATAACCTTAACATCTCTAATTCTTCTCCTATGGAAATATATTGCTTTTCTGAAACATTCAATACCGATCGGATTAACCTTGCAAATTGTGTTAAATAACGATTGGTTTCTTTAAAATTATTGTTCAACATGTAATGCTGAATTGAATTTAAGATATTAAAAATAAAATGAGGGTTCATTTGAGAACGCAAAGCTTTTAATTCTAACTCTACTAATTGCTTTTCTACACGTAGCTTCTCCTCTCTATTTTTCACTATGGTAAAAACGATTAAAAATACTATACTTCCAAAAAGCAAAAACATTGATAATATAAACCACCATGTTTTCCAAAAAGGAGCATGGATTATAAATGAAATTTTTTGTGGTTGACTCCAAATTCCGTCTTCGTTTTTTGCTTTGACTTCAAAATTATATGTCCCTGATGGCAGTAATGTATATTCTGAAAAACGAGACTGGGTCGCACTCCAATTGGTATCTAATTCATTTCCTAATAATCGATATTGATAATCAACTGTTCCTTGACTTCTGTAGTTTACCCCCTCGTACTTTATTAAAATGTTATTTTCTGTATATGTTAATAATGCTAAACTATCTAATCGCTTCAACTTTCTATTTACTTTTACCTCAATGATGGATACAACAGGAGGCTTATGGTTTAATGCGAGTTTTTTTCTATTTAGTGTTAATGCCCCTTTAACAGTTCCTACGTACAAGGTATCTCTGTATGATTTTAATGCTGTGATCTCTTCGGAAACTAAGCCATGTTTTTGGGTTAAATTATAGATTTCCATTCTAGTTGTTTGATTTAGGTTTACACGGCTAATTCCTTTTGTCGTTCCTACCCAAATGACTCCTTCATCATCTACATGTAGTGCCCTGACTATATTGCTGACTAAACCATTGGCTGTACTAATAACTTTTTCTACGGTTTCATTTTTGAATAACAGTACCCCTTCACCTTTGGTTCCTAACAAAACAACAGAGTCATTGAATCGCTCTATACAAGTAATTGATGCTGAAAGCAAACGATCTCCTTGATAAGGGTTTGTTATTTCTCCCTTTTCGTAACACAATAAACCATCATTTGTTCCCAACCATAACTTCTCTCCTTGTTTAATGAGACTGGTGCTCCAAAAATCCTTTTTTTGAGCTTGATATTTTGAATGATATTCATAATCTCCTGAAACAGAAACAATATGTAAGCCTCTATTGCTAACTAAGTAAATAGAATCCTCTTCAATCAAAATATCTTTAAAATAATTAGAATATTGCTGCCCTTTCGTAAGCACCTTATAATTTCCTTTCGCATACTCGATGATTTTTTTTGACTTCGCATCAATACTGGACCATACAATATGGTTGGTTAGGTGATTATATCCTATGGTCGTTGTTTTTTCATTAAACATGATAGAGTCTTGAATCCCTGTCACCAAATCAACCACCACACACTTCCCCTCTAATCCATTCATATACAAAACTTTATTCAACGTATCTAATTCTAATTGATAGATACTTTTTAGCTGGTTTTTATAGGCACGAAGATTGGTATTGGGCTTATAAAAAACGCCATTTCTTAAACTGGTAAACCACCCCCCCCCTATTCGGTCTTTGACAATACTCGTAATTATAGTCTTTGGAAAATATCTTTTTTTTAACTTTAATTTATTCTCACTAAAAACATATTGAAGAGCTCCACCTCCTTTTAACCCAATCCAAAATTCATCTTTATAACTATAACCGCATAAAACATCCATCCACTTTAGAAAATTTAATGGGTAGGTCTTATTTTTTATCGTTCCTTTTTCGAAGCTAAACGTAACCAAACGATTATACAGGTATAAATAAAGCTTCGTTTTAGTTTTATATAAAAAATTATTGTTTTCTCCTAAACCTCCAGAAAGATCAGATTGGTTTGTTCTTATAGTTTTGATAACAGTATCAAGGCCACTATTAAAAACATAAGTATCAGTCCTTGAAGCTCTTTCATACAGTCTTTTAAAAGTCTCTTTGTTGTAAAAGCTACCTGATATATAATTGTTATTGATTTTAATAAAATGAAACAAACGTTTTGTACTCTGATCAAACTTACTTAAATACAAGATTTGATCTGTTGTAACTTTAACGATTCCACTTTCTCTTGTCCCCAACCATATATTTTCTTCTGGATCTACATAAAAATCAACTAACTTAGCCATCCACTTCATGTTATCCTTTCCTCTATTGAAATGGTATTCTGTAATTTTTCCTTCACTGTAATAACAGAGTCTTCCATTAAAAGGAGCAAACCATATTCTGCCTTTAGCATCTTCGGTAATTCGAAAAACCGTGTTATCGGTTAAGCCATTTGTAGTATTAAAAACTTCAAACTCATAACCATTGAAACGACACACTCCTCCATCTGTAGCAAACCACATGTATCCCTTAGAATCTTGAAAAGAAAAATAAACTTCTGAGCTAGGTAAGCCATCTTCTACCGTATAGTTACGGTATAAGCCTCCTTCTTGCCCAAGCGTGAACAAAGAAAAACAGACGAACGATATTAAGATGAGGTATCGTCTCATTTTTAATTGGTGTAACCTACTCTAATCGTTACTTTTGTTCCTGTAGCAAGACTTTCTTTGTCTTTTTTATCTTCAATAATTACATTAATATTAGAGTCTTCATTTAAGATATTCAAACGATCTTTGGTAATTCGCATCCCTACTGATTTACTTTTTATTTTACGACGAGCTTTTAATTTTGCTGCGGCTGCTCGACCAACTCCATTATCGTCTATTGTACAATACAAAACTCCTTCTTTTAACGCTATGGAGATTGTTATTTTTCCTTTAGTACCCCTATTCATTAACCCATGCCATATTGCATTCTCTACATAAGGTTGGATCAACATTGAGGGGATTTCATCATAATCTTCATCAATAGCTTCATCAACAATTATTTCATAATCAAAGCCGTTTTCAAAACGCATTTTTTCGAGGTTCATGTATAACCTTAGCATCTCTAATTCTTCTCCTATGGAAATATATTGCTTTTCTGAAACGTTCAATACCGTTCGAATTAACCTTGCAAATTGCGTTAAATAACGATTGGTTTCTTTAAAGTTATTGTTCAACATGTAATGCTGAATTGAATTTAAAATATTAAAAATAAAATGAGGATTCATTTGAGAACGCAAAGCTTTTAACTCCAGCTCGACTAATTGTTTCTCTATTTGAAGTTGTTTCTCTCTATTTTTAAAGTAATTGTAAACAATTAAGAAAACAATACTCCCAAAGAATAAAAACATCGAAACAATAAACCACCACGTTTTCCAAAAAGGAGGATGAATTGTAAATGAGATTTGCTCCAGTTGACTCCAAATGCCATCTTCATTATCTGCTTTGACTTCAAAACTATAGGTTCCTGGGGGCAATAATGTGTATTCTGTGATACGCGCTTGAGAAACTTTCCAAGTGGTATCTAGCCCTTCTCCTAACAATCGATAATGGTAGTCAACTGTTCCTTGACTTCTGTAGTTTAATCCTTCATATCCTATTGATATATTGTTATCATTGTATCTTAACAACTGTAAACTATCGTATGGTTTCTCTTTAGAATTAATTAAAACACTTTTGATTCGTAATATTGGGGCTAATTTATTTATACGAAGATCTTTTCTATTTACCGCCATCAACCCTTTAGCTGTCCCAATATATATAGAATCTTTTATCGATTTAATCTCAGTTATTTCTTCCGATACTAACCCATTTTTTTTATTTAAATTAAAGCTATTCAATAATTGTTGTCCATCATAATGAACTCGATCTACCCCTTTATTGGTTCCAATCCAAACTATGCGCTTATTATCGACATGAATGGTTCGAATTAAATTGCTCGATAAACCTAAGCTATCATTCAATATCCCATATAATGTTTCATTCTTAAATACAAAAACACCCCTTCCTTTAGTCCCCACTAAAACAATAGAATCATTGAAACGCTCCATACACGTTATACTTACCTTTAATAGACTATCTTGAGGGAAAGGATCTATTATTTTATCATTTCTATATAATTTAATCCCTGTATTCGTTCCAATCCATAATTTTCCATCTATTTTCATTAGGCTTGTACACCATATTTTCCCCTCTAGTGTTTCATTAGAAACATAAGTCTTTTCAGGATAAAGAACAATGACTCCATTATGGGTCCCTAGATACATTGTATCGCCATCTGTTACGACACTTTTAAACCCTGGAGAAACATCAAATTTTTGGGGTAAAGACCCTACTCTTTTATCTTTATAAGTATACATTTTAGGAGTATTTTCCTCTGCATAAGCTCCCCATAGTAAAGCTTTTTTCTCGTAATCAAAATAAACCTTTGCAGCACCAAAACTGTATCCTTTATTTTCTATTATTCTATTATTTTTATGGTTATATATTCCATCTTTTGTGTTAATAAAGATTGTTTGACTAACGGTATCTGTTTCAATTTGAAAGATTTTTTTATTGTTTAATGCTCGCTTTATTATGCTATGATTAGGAATATATAAAACCCCACTATTCACTGAAGTATACCATGTTCCTCCCTCTTGGTCAAAGTTGATCGATGAAATTGATTCGGTAGGAAACTCATGGCTTAATAAAAGAAGGTCTTCTTCTAACAATTGGAACTTATAAACCCCTCCTTCTCGCACTGTTACCCAAACAAAATTTTCAACATGTTTTAAGTATAAAATATCTTTATCCTTAAACATAGAAAAATCATATACTTTCTTTAAAACTTGATCGTTTTTAATTGTATAGAGGTATAATTCTTCTGTAAAATAATTATCAAAAATTAAACTGTTTTTTGTGTAAGCAAATGTTCGTAATAGATATCCTGGGTGTTTGATTCTATGCCTATTTTTCAAGAAATCGTATAAAACGGCACTATCTTGATAAATCGTTTTGTTATTTCTTTCTATTGTTAATCGAAATCTTTGTGGTTTATTCTCTTTTATATACAAGGCTTTTATATCTAAGGGTATTGCCGTCCCCATACTAACATTTTCTGTATGAAATACTCCTTTCATTGAAAGTTCATTCAGCGTTCTTTCTTTTACAACTGATTTTATCCCTTGTTTATTAATCACATAAATTCCATCTTCAAGTGTTCCTAGCCATATATTTTCATCTTTATCAACAAAAAAGGATTTCATTACATACAACCCATTTAACTTCTTGTTTTTTTTATAAATAAACTCTGTTATTTTTCCTTTTTCATAATAACAAAATCGTCCATTAAATGGCGCAAACCATATTCTTCCCTTAGCATCTTCTGTTATTCGAAAAATAGTATTATCTGTTAAACCGCTTGCTGTACCAAAATTCTCAAATTCGTAACCATTAAAGCGACTAACTCCTGCATCTGTAGCAAACCAGATATAGCCTTTAGAGTCTATAAATGAAAAATAAACCTCTGAACTGGGCAATCCATCTTCTACAGTATAGTTACGATATACCCGTTCTTGCGATTGAAGTGCAAAAGGAAGTAATAATAGAACAACAAGAATTAAACGCATTCTAACGTATTGGTATTTTAATTTTTTGTCCTGTACTTAACCTGCTTGACATATTTCCATTAGCAGCTTTAATATCGTTGACAGAAACTCCTCTATATTTTTGGGCGATATCCCAAAGTGTATCGCCTCTTTTCACCGTATAAATGGTTGTTCCCTCAGCATTTGTTATGGCTCCTGAATTAGATGCTTTAACTTCTTTTAAAGAGGTGGTTTCCTTAAAAACAACTAATTTTCTCCCTCGATAAACTTTATTGGATGTGCGATTATTCCATGCTTTAATATCTTCTGGAGTACAATTATATTTATTCGCTATTGATGCTAAGGTTTCACCTGATTTAATAATATGCGTATACTGTATTCTTTTTAGTTTATTATGGGCAACATAACTTTGATAAGCTAACGATGAATACTTGTAAATCGAATCCTCAAGTTGAATAAAATCACCGATCAAAGGTCTTGGCAAACATAGGCTATAGTAGGTTTTGGTTGAGGGGATCACATGATTAATAAACATCGGATTTAGATACCTTAACTTATGCTGTTCGTATCCTAACCATTCTTCCAACACATCAAACTCTATTCGTTTACAAACATGAACGGTGTCTATATTTAAATTAAGGAACTTTACTTCTTTAGGCTCAATATCATGCGCTTGATAGTAATTCATCACATAATTTACTGCTGTAAAAGCTGGAATATAATTTTGTGTTTCTTTAGGTAACAAATGTCTTATCTCCCAATAATTTGTTGCTCCATTTGCTCTTCTTATTGCTTTATTAACTGTTCCTAGTCCACAATTATAAGCTGCTAAAACCAAATTCCAATCGTGATAAATTTCGTGTAAAAAACTAAGGTATTGGCAAGCGGCATCTGTTGCCAAATAAGGATCACAACGTTTATCTACATAAGAGGTTATGGTTAAATCATACATTTCTCCTGTGCGCGGCATAAATTGCCACAAACCTCCAGCACCTACTCTTGAGCGAGCTCTAGGGTTTAGCGCTGACTCGACTATTGGTAAATACTTTAACTCTTGGGGCAACTCGTATTTTGCTAAATACTCTTCAAATAAAGGGAAATACAATTCTTTGTACGACAACATCTTAGCTGTAAGTCGTTTACGTTTATTAGCATACAAGTTAATCATCGCTTTGGTAGGAGCATTATACCTAAAGTCAAATGGTGTTTGTGCTCTTAAGCTATTGACTCTTTCTTCAAACAATGTCTCATTAATCGAATCAGTAAAGCTTTCATCTTCAAGCTTAAAGCTTCCTTGATTTCGAAACTCCCATAGCTGAGAAAAATGAGCAACTAACAAACTATCGTATTCATCAACAAAAGTTAAATCAATAATAGTGTCCGTTTTTACTGAATCTACAGCATCTTGAGCAAGATTACTGACGCTAAGCATAACAAAGCACAAAAGACCTAAAACAAATCGTTTCAGGTCTTTTGTATTCCTATATATTTTCGCTTGTACTTGCTTCAAGGTTATTTTCTATTTTCCATTATTTCATTTGAAAAAGCTAACAATTTTGCATCATCGAATGATTTTGCCATTAACTGTATTCCATAAGGCATCCCATTAGAATGTTTCCCTAAAGGAAGAGAAATTGCAGGTATTCCTGCAAGGTTTGCATGAACAGTAAAGATATCTTGTAGATACATGGTAATTGGATCTTTGATATTTTCACCTATTCCAAAAGCTGTTGTTGGAGTTGTTGGCAATAAAATAAAATCAAATTCTTTGAAAATTTCTTCCGTTTTCTCCTTAATCATTCTTCTAACTTTCAAGCCTTTGGTATAATAAGCATCATAATAACCAGCACTCAGCACAAAGGTTCCCAACATAATTCTACGTTTTACTTCTTGTCCAAAACCTTCTGAACGAGAATAAACATAAGTAGAGTTTATATCTTTAGATTGAGGGCTTCTATACCCATAATGTGCTCCATCATAACGTGAAAGATTAGAAGAAGCTTCAGCAGTAGTTAATATATAATAATTAGGCACGACATAATCTAAAAATGGGAAATCGACTCCCTGTACGGTATGTCCTTGCGCTCTTAAATCAGCGATCAGCTGTTCTGTTCCAGTTTTTATCTCAGCATCTAAACCACTACTTTCTAAACAATCGTTTAAGTATGCTATTTTTAAAGTCTCTCCTTTTGTTGTATCTAAATTTTCAGAATACGTTTCAACTTCTTTCGATGAAGAGGTACTATCGTAGTGATCTTGTCCTGAAATTACTTCAGCTATTAAGGCTGCATCTTCAACATTGTGTGTTAGTGGACCTATTTGATCGAAACTTGATGCATAAGCTAATAAACCATACCTGGAAACTCTTCCATAGGTAGGTTTATATCCTACAATATCACAAAAAGAAGCTGGTTGACGAATAGAACCTCCAGTATCTGAACCTAAGGTAGCTAAACATAAACCTTCTTTGACAGCTGCAGCAGACCCTCCAGATGACCCTCCTGGGACTTTTGTATGATCTAGTGGATTTAAAACATTTCCATATGCACTATTTTCATTAGAACCTCCCATTGCAAATTCATCACAATTTAATCGTCCAATGATAATTGCATCTTCTGCTAATAGTCGCTCAACAACCGTTGCACTATATATAGACTCAAATCCTTCTAAGATTTTAGATGCTCCAGAAACGTTGTGCCCTTTATAGCAAATATTATCTTTAATTCCAATCACCATTCCCGCCAATTTTCCAGCAGTATTGTTTTGCAATTTCTGATCTACTTCTTGGGCTTTTTCTAGAGCAGATGTTTCGAAAACTTCCAAAAACGAATTGGTTTTAGAATTTTGTATCTTTTGAATATACCCTTTAGTAAGGTCTATGCAAGAAACTGTTCCATTAGTTAAATCTTGACGAACAGTTGATAATGAAGTGTAATTTTTCATTGTATATTTTGATATATTCAGAGTGTTGATATCTCTAAAACTGGTATATCTTTCACACCATGGATTATAGTTTTTGTTCAGCAGACTCAACTAAAAAAGCTAAGATCTTTCCTCAACAAAAACGACTCCCCTCTTATTTATAATCCAATAAATAAGAACGCAAAAAAAGGGTTATTTTTCTAGCTTATCTAAATCGTCGTTATTCTCTCCGTTAGTAGCGTCTTTAAATTCTTTCACACCTTTCCCTAAGCCTTTCATCAACTCAGGAATTTTTTTCCCTCCAAATAATAATAGAACAACAACAGCAATTAAAACCATTTGTGGCCATCCTATTACTGCTTGCATTGTATTTATTGTTGCGATTGTCATAACATTTATCTCTAATGATTCTTATCTATATAATCAGACAAAGATAACAAAAACTCCATTCATATACTAAATCTATTCGCTCCTTCTAAAATATCTTTCCTTTTTAGGCTCATTTTCCTAATTTATTTCTAAATTGCTAGCACTTAGAAACACAGTATCTATGAAAAAAGGTATTTCGATGTTATTACTTAGCTCATTGACACTTTGGTCTATTGCTCAGTCTAACATTCATTTTGGTGGTCGTTCAGCAGGAATGGCTCATGCTTCAGTCACATTATCTGATGTATGGAGTACGCACCATAACCAAGCTGGACTAGCATGGCTTAAATCCCCATCGGCGGGAGTTTACTATCAAAACAAATTTACGGTTTCTGAATTGAGCAACTTAGGTTTAGCCTATGCCCACCCTCTTAAAAAAGGAGCTTTTGCTATTCAATGGAGTAATTTTGGATATGCTTTATATCAAGAAAACAAAGTGGGATTAGCCTACGCTTTACAACTGAGTGAAAAGCTTTCTGGAGGAGTTCAACTGGATTATTTAAGCACAAGACTGGGAGGGATTTATGGCGCTAATACTGCTTTTGCAGCTGAAATAGGGTTACAGGCCAAACTAACTCAAAAACTAACCATAGGAGCACATGTGTATAACCCTACCCGTACAACACTAAACGATTATAACAACGAGGCTATTGCTACAATTATGAGATTGGGACTGGGGTATCAACTCTCTGAAAAAGTAAACATTGTGGTAGAAACCGAAAAAGATGTAGATCATTTGGCCGCTCTTAAAACAGGTATTGAATACAACGCCAACAACAAACTTTATTTTAGAGGTGGTGTTTCTACTGGCCCTACACTTGGAGCTTTTGGTTTTGGATTAAATTTAGAACAATATCAATTAAACATAGCTACAACATACCACCAAACCTTAGGATTTTCTCCTGAAATCTCGTTCACCTATCAATTTAAGAAAAAGTAAGTGCTACGTTATCTCTTTTCATATCATTGCTTAACGCTATTCTTTTTATTGTATAGTCTTAATGGTTTTGCTCAAAAAAATGAACTCAGTAATAATGCTCAAAAAAATGCGATCATTGAACGAAGTGTAGAAACTATTGCTGAAAACTTAGAGGATGAAGATATTGACTTTACAACACTTTTTGACTTATTAAGTGCTTACTATGAAAATCCAATTAACCTTAACGACAAAAACATTAAAGATGACTTAATGCAAACAAGGTTATTAACCGAATTTCAGGTTAACGCAATAATAAAACACGTCGAAAAAAACGGAAATTTAATGTCTATTTACGAGCTACAATCTGTAGATGGTTTTGACACGCAGACTATTCGTAATATCTTACCTTTTGTTACCGTGAATACTGAGTTGTATTCTCCACATACCAACTTTAAAGACTTAATGGAGAATGCCACAAATACTATTTTCTTACGTTACTCAAGAGTTTTAGAAGAACAAAAAGGCTATAGAGCTGTTACCGATCAAGAATGGCTAGATAGTGAAAACACAAAATACCTAGGTAGCCAAGATAAATTATACATGCGCTATCGCTTTAAGTACCTAAACAATGTCAGTATTGGATTAACCATGGAAAAAGATGCAGGAGAATCTTTTTGGGGTAATGAGCGCGCTACAGAACTCTTTGGACTCCAACAAAACAAAGGGTTTGATTATTACTCTGCTCACTTTTATTTAAAAAACATTGGAAAAGTAAAAGGGCTTGCTATTGGTGACTACCACATGCAAATTGGTCAAGGACTCACATTTTGGAGTGGTTTGGCTTTTGGAAAAACTGTAGATGTTATGAGCTTTAAACGAAATGCTCAAGGCATTCGCCCCTACGCTTCGGTTGATGAAAACAACTTTTTAAGAGGTGGGGCATTAACTTTGGCTCCAATAAAAAACATAGAAATTACGGCATTTGGATCACGTAAGAATATTGATGCTAACCTACTTGAAGTAGCTGACACCTCTTTACAAGGATTAGACGCTATTAGTACTTTCACTTCTTTTCAAGCAACAGGTAACCACAATACAGTAGGGACATTAAACGATAAAGATTTACTTCAGGAAACTTATATAGGAGGTAATGTAAAATTCGTTAATAACAACTTAAAAGTGGGGGTAACAGGTGTACATTCTAATTATAATGGGAACCTTGAACGAAACTTAGCTCCATATAGCCAGTTTCAATTTAATAGCAACCAAAATAACGTTATAGGAGCCGATTATAGCTATATCTATAAAAACTTTAATGTTTATGGTGAACTTTCTAGAAGTGAAAATGGAGGAACAGCAATGCTGCATGGAATTTTAGCTTCTTTAGACCCTAAGCTTTCTGCCTCTATTCTTTATCGTAACTATGGAAAGGATTACCAATCTGTAAGAAGTATGGCTTTTGCTGAAAGTAGCGCTAATGTAAACGAAAAGGGGCTGATTATTGGTTTGGAGGCTAAACCTAATTTAAAATGGACCATCAATGCCTACATGGATCAATTTAAGTTCCCGTGGATGCGTTATTTAACAGACATGCCTAACACTTTTGGTTACGATGGTTTATTGCAAGTAAAGTATAAACACTCCAAAAAGCTAGAACTTTACGGTAGAATAAGAAACCGAGTAAAACCTAAAAACACTGAAGAAGACGTTAATGACATTACTCCTGTTGTTTCTGAAGACATGTGGAATTACCGTTTCAACGTAAATTACAAAATATCAGAAACTATACAATTAAAAAACAGGGTTGAATTCCGCACCTATAAACGAGGAAACAGCCCACAAGAAACGGGCTACTTAATCTATCAAGACATTGCATACAAACCACTTTCTAGTCCTTTCTCTTTTACTTTTAGGTATGCTTTGTTTGAAATGGATTCTTATGACGCTAGAATTTACGCCTATGAAAGTAATGTCTTATACGCTTATTCTATTCCTGCCTATTACAATAGGGGGACTAGAGTTCAACTTACAACAAGATATAGAATTAGAAAAGGGATAGACGTTTGGTTACGATGGGCACAGTGGTATTATAACGATGTAGAAACAATAGGAACAGGCCTAGAAGAAATTAATGGCAACACTAAAACTCAAGTAACTGCTCAAGTGAGGTTTAAATTTTAAGCCCTGCCTAAAACGATAAGAATATAAGAAACATAGCTCCCCAAGAGTAACACTCCTTTTATTCTACCAATCTTTTTACCAATAAATAAGATGGGCAACATCGCTAACGCTATTCCAACAACCCAGAACATATCAAAAGATAATACTGATTGTTCAACTGATATTGGAGTAACCATACTCGTAATTCCCAGAACAGCCATAATATTGAACAAATTGGACCCTATCAGATTTCCGACAGAAATATCTGTTTGTTGACGGTAAGCTGCTACTGTTGAAGCCACTAGTTCTGGTGCAGAAGTTCCAAAAGCTACGACTGTAACACCAATAACTCGATCACTTAAATCAAAATATTTAGCGATTGTTACTGCACCACTAACAAACCACTCTGAACCAAAATACAAACCGATAAGCCCACCTAACAACAGAGCGATTCCAATAAATGTAGAGCCTTTTGTTTCTAGCTCATCATCTTCTACTTTTTTATTTTGCTTTCTTGAATTACGAATTAATAAAAAAGTAAAAGAAACCAGTATACCAAATAAGATTGCGCCTTCCCACCAAACAATTTGATTATCCAAAGAAAATACCACAAACAATAAGGTAGCTAGCATCATCATTGGCCAGTCAACGATTTTCGTTTGACGTTCAGCAATAATTGGAAAAATTAGTACTGTAATCGACAACACTAGTGCCAAATTTGCAATGTTCGACCCTACTACATTTCCTATTGAAATTGATGGATTTCCATCCAAGGCAGCTTGTAAGCTCACTAACAGTTCAGGTGCAGATGTTCCAAATGAGACAATCGTCATTCCAATGACCAAGGGTGAAATTTTAAAGTTATTAGCTATGGTTACTGCTCCTTTTACCAACAATTCGCCACCAACTACTAAAATCACCAACCCAAGAACTAAAAACAAAATCCCCATATTAGTCGTCTATTTTAATATCTTTTAATGGTTTTTCTATTTCAGACAGGTTGCTTGAAACCGACTTTTTAGTTTCATCAAACGTTTGTTTTACAGACTGTTCTATTCCTTGAAAATTTCCCGCCGAATCTTTTACAGAATCTTTTATTTCTCTTTGAATATCTTGTGTAGCATCTTTTACCTGTCGAATTGTTCGCCCTAAAGTTCTAGCGATTTTAGGAATACTATCGGCACCAAAAAAAATCAGGATAAACAGTAAGATAACTACGACCTCTCCTGTACTTATGCTATCTAAGAATAAAAACTTCATCGAACTACAAAGATATAAAAAAAGCCTTTTCAGTTTTCCTGAAAAGGCTTATTAAGTAAATAAAGTATCTTCTTTTATTTCTCTTCTGCTTTTTTAGGCATTAAAGAACCTTTACTCAAATCAATAACAGATGGTGTTGCGATAAATATTGATGAATAAGTACCTACTACCACACCTATCATTAACGCAAATGAGAAACCTTTAATTGATTCTCCTCCAAAGATGAAGATCACTAACAATACTAAGAATGTAGTTAACGAAGTATTCAACGTTCTACTTAATGTACTGTTTAATGCTTTATTAATTACAGCATTTTGCTCATCTCTTCGGTGCAATTTAATATACTCACGAATTCTATCAAATACTACCACGGTATCGTTAATCGAATAACCTACAACAGTAAGAATTGCTGCAATAAATGCTTGATCTATTTGCATTGAGAATGGCATAATTTTGTATAAGATTGAGAACAATCCAAGTACAACTAAAACATCGTGGAACATTGCGATTAATGCTCCAATACCAAATGTCATTCTATTAAATCTGAATGCGATATATGCAAAGATTACAATTAAAGAGAAGATAATCGCCATAAAAGAACCTAAGATTAACTCATCAGAAATTTGTGCATTTACAGAACGTTGTTGAATGACTTTATAAGAGTTTTTCGTCTCTTTCCCAGCTTCTGCTTCTGCCACATAACCAGCATCTACAAACCCTAAATTCATTACAGAATCAACTTTCTTTGTTGCATCTTTAGAAACATCTGTATATAAATACTTTGTCGTTAACTCTAATGTGTATTCGTTGTTGATTGTTTTAACATCAGGCTTTACCGTTAAATCACCTTCTACAGAGAATTTTTCTACTGCAGCTGCGATAGCATCCTGTCCAGGAGCTGTTCCACTAAACTCAACACGATAAACTCTTCCTCCTGTAAACTCTACACTCTTATCTAACCCGATAGAAACTAAAGAAACAATTCCTAAAACAACTACAGCGATTGATACTAAGTAAAACTTCTTTCTCTTACCAACAAAGTCAACATTCATGTTAGCAAACATATTTTCAGAGAAACTTCTAGAGAAAGTAACATTTGAATTTCTATCTATTAAATAAGAGAAAATCAAACGTGTTAATAAGATTGAAGAGAACAATGATGTAAACACCCCAACAATTAACGTTGTAGCAAACCCTTGAATTGGACCTGTTCCAAAATAAGCTAATACTACAGCCGTCAATAACGAAGTAATGTTGGCATCAATAATCGCTGAGTAAGCATGTTTATAACCATCTTTAATCGCTAGTTTAACACCTTTTCCTTCTCTTAACTCCTCTCTAATACGTTCGAAGATTAACACGTTAGCATCCACAGACATTCCTAATGTTAAAACCAAACCTGCGATACCAGGTAATGTTAACTGTGCTCCTAAAGAAGCTAAAGCTCCTAGTAAGAAGAAGATATTCGCAATTAAAGCGATACTTGCAACAACACCAGCTTTTCCATAGTATGCTACCATGTATAACAACACTAAGATTAAAGCTGCGATAAATGACCACATACCGGCTTTAATATTTGCTTCTCCTAACGTTGGCCCTACAACAGCCTCATCAACTATTTTTGCAGGAGTATCATAAGATCCAGCAACTAATACTGTAGCTAAATCTTGTGCCTCTGGAATGGTAAAGTCTCCAGAAATACGAGTTTGTCCACCTGCAATAGGCTGATTAATGACTGGAGCAGAATAAACTTCATTATCTAATACAATTGCTGTAATTCTTCCTACATTATTTGTGGTAATGCTTTCCCACTCAGAAGCACCATAAGCAGTCATTCCTACAGTTACAACCACTTCACTTTCTTGTTGGTCATAATCTTGAGCTGCATTACTAATATCATCACCATTTAATAATGGGTTACCATTTTTTGTCATTTCTAACGCATACAAAGTATGCCCTTTCCCCTCATTATTTGAGTTAGACCATCTAAAAAACACCCCTTCTGGTAATAAGCCTCTCGCTTCTTCACCATTCAACATTAGGTTAATCTTAGCGGTATCAACAGCTTTAGCCATCCCTACATAAGAAGTAATAGGTCCTTGATTAATGTTTTTCAATAGACTAAACAACGGTCCACTAACAATATCAGCGTTTTCAGTTGTTGCACTAGAATCTACTTTTTCGTCTTCTAACTCCAATGCTGCTAAATCTGCATCTTCAGTAGTTTTTGTCGTATCGACACCTGTTGTATCAATAGAACTAGAAGCAAGTTCTTCTGTTTTAGTTGTGTCTTGTACTAAATCCTCAACATCAAAAGCATCTGCTACATCTTCAGCATTTTCTTTATTTTTTAATACTTCATTTAACTGAAGTAAAGAAGAACTAATATCTCCTGTATTCCCTAACCAAAAACCTAATTCTGCTCTTGACTGTAATAATTTACGAACACGCTCTTTATCTTTTGCTCCTGGCAATTCAATATGTAAACGTCCTGAAATTGGTTGTTTTTGGATACTTGGTTGAGAAACACCAAAACGGTTAATTCTTGTTTCGATAATTTTTTCTGTATTATCAATAGCTTCAGCAGCCAACATTCTCAACTTAGCAATCATTTGAGCATTGGTGTTCTCTAAAGAAAAGTTTTCTTTATCTCCAACACTAAAGAAAGTCATTTGATCGTTTCCGTATTCACTTGAATTATAAGCGGCTTCAAACAACCCAATAAAGTCATCACTTTTCCCTTCTCCAAACTCTTTCAGTGCTTGTGCATAAGGCACTCTAAAAGCTGGTTTTGGCGAATGCCCTGCTTTGTTTAATACTAATTCTTCAATAGAGATTTCAAGTGTTACACTCATCCCTCCTTGTAGATCCAGTCCTGTTCCTAACTTTTGGTCGTTACATTGTCTGTACGTTAAACCAAAAACAGGATAAATTGGATCATCTGCGTGCTCTGAAACATACGAAGTCTCATAAAAAGTTTTCGCTGTTTGAGCAGTTTTCTCATCGACATTACCATCAACACCTCTTACAGATAAGGTATCTCTTCCCAACACCACAAACTCATCTCCTGAGTTCATCACATTGTCCCATTCTGTTTTGGCGTGTTTTACTGCCTTGTTTTCCAAACCTTTAGTTACCCATGAAAATGATAACTGATAAAGACATGCAACTGTCAGTAAAATAGTAAAAGTCCAAATGGCTCCTCTGTTTTGCATTTATTTTATTTTTAATTTATAATCTATTCTTCTTTCATTTATGGCTTATAAATAAGACCTGTAACAATCGTTTAAAACTGCCATTAACCTTACTTTATTCCACATCATTCCCCGACAAACTAAAAACAGTTTATCGAAAATAAGGTTGCAAATATAAAATTTCCAACAATTTCAAACAATTTTAAACAACATTTTTTGAGAAACAATCAAAAAAACATAATGCTCTTCTCTCTTTTGGCTTTTATAATTTGTATCTTCGATAGCTAAACAATGTCTTATCATGTTAAAAACTTCACTCCTCTCTATATTACTTTATTTTTGTTCGTTACAAATTCATGCTCAATATATTAGTTTTGAAAGGATAGATTCTATTCAAGTTAAACACAACGGTATTTTTATTCAGCATCCTTGGGTAGGTGGATTAAATGCTGTTCAATTTTCGACCATAGATCTTAACAATGATAATGTTGAAGATTTATTTCTTTTTGACAGAACAGGCAATAAAATTTTAACTTTTATCAAAGATGGCAGCAATTATACCTATGCTCCTGAATATGAAAGTCATTTCCCCAAACTACAATCTTGGGTATTATTGAGGGATTACAACTGTGATGGTAAAAAAGATATCTTTTCTTATGTTTCTGGAGGGATTGGGTTATGGGTTAATAATTCATCCAATGATAGTTTAATTTTTGAAAAAATCACCTCTCCCTACATCTACTCATCTCAGTATAACTCTACTACCAACCTTTTTGTTAGTAAAGTAGACATTCCCGACATTAACGATATTGATGGTGACGGTGATTTAGACGTTTTGACTTTTGGGGTATTGGGATCACGAATTGAATACCACAAAAACCTTAGAGCTGAAATGGGCTACCACTGTGACTCTTTAATCTATGAGCTAAAGAACAGTTGTTGGGGGCATTTTTTAGAAACGGGAACCAACACCAACACTTGTATTTTACTCGATACCTGTTCAGCAAACTCCAATGTTGGCACCCCTGAAAAAGACGGACAATTAAAACATGCGGGATCAACCATATTAAGCCTAGACATCAACAACGACAATGTAAGAGACATTTTGTTGGGTGATGTAAGTTTTAGTAACATTGTTGCCTTAACAAATGATAATACGGGAGTAAACATGAACACCTCCATGGTTGCTCAAGATACAGCTTACCCTAGTTACAACACTCCTGTAGATTTAGCTATTTTTCCTGCTACATTTTATGAAGACATTGATAACGACAATGTAAAAGACTTAATTGTTAGTCCTAACATTCAAGATGATTCTGAAAACACCAACAGTGTATGGCTTTATAAAAACATGGGGACTAACAATCAACCTAACTTTAATTTTATCACTACTAATTTTATTCAAGATGAAATGATAGAATACGGACGTTCAGCTTATCCCGTTTTGTTTGATTACAACAACGATGGTCTATTGGATTTATTTGTCAGTAGTTTTGGCAAGTTCAATGCTAGTCTACCAGAGCTATACGCATCTAAAGTTGCTTTATATGAGAACATAGGTACTTCTTTAACTCCTGTTTTTAATCTTATCGATGAAGATTTTGGAAATTTTTCTGCCTTAGGATTAGGCAAGGCCATCTATCCTACTTTTGCGGATATTGACGGTGATACTGACATCGATATATTCCTTGGAAATTATGATGGTAAAATTAACTTTATTGAAAACACAAGTAATAGTCCTAGTGTAATGAATTTTGCCAATACCTTTACAGCTATCCAAGATGACAATAATGCAGCAATAGATATTGGAGCTAGTGCTAAACCTTTTTTATATGATATTGATGCAGACAGTGATTATGACTTGATTATTGGAGAAGAACGAGGAAACCTTAATTATTATGAAAATGTAGGAGATGCTTCTTCTCACGCTTTTCGTTTACAATCTGAAACATTTGGCGGAGTGGAAACTAGTGAGTGGTGGACAACCATTGGAAATAGCATTCCCTACTTATATCGTGATACGAGTAACCAAACCGTTTTATTTGTAGGTTCAGAACGAGGAGATATTTTTCACTACGACAGCATTGACAACAACTTGAATGGTAATTTTAATGGGCTAGACACCATTAAAACAGTTAACAGGGGACCCAATGCAGCCCCTGCGTTTGGTCAGTTGAATAACGACATTCATTTGGACTTAATTATTGGGAACGAAAGAGGTGGATTAAGTTTTTATTATGGTAAAGAAGGTACTGCTCCAACAACAAGCATTAAAGAACATAGTATTGACTGGGTGGTATACCCTAACCCTTTTACCAATGAAATCTTTATTAAAACTTCACAAGCCAATACGGCTTATAGCATTACAGATATTTCTGGAAAAACTGTTTTAAAAGGAACCTTAAACCAGCATGCTATTTCGACTACCAACCTGAGTCGAGGTGTTTATTTAATCACTATTGTTACTGCTCAAGGGCAATACACTAAAAAGATGATTAAACATTAAGTATGAACAAACCTCCTATTGTAATATTTGACGGCGATTGCGCTTTTTGCAATAAATCTGTTATGTTCATCTTAAAGAAAGATCGTACAAAAACGATAGAAGTTTGCTCTAATCAAAGTGAAAAAGGAAAATTACTCCTCAAAGAATATCAGCTTTCGGTAGATACCAATTCTACTATAATATATATAGCAGATGGAAAAGCTTACTATAAATCAACTGCGGCATTAACGATTAGTAAAAAATTAAAAGGACTCTATCCACTTTTATATTTCTTTATGATTGTTCCTAAATTTATTCGCGATGGTGTATACGACTTTATTGCCAAACATCGAAAAAAGATCATCAAGAAAAACTATAGCTGTGAATTTGTAGAAGACGAAGCAATTAGAAAACGAATCTATTTTTAAAACATTTACTTTGGAAACAATATTAAAAATAACCAACCTTAACAAAAAATTTGGAGCTGTCCATGCAGTAAACGACCTTTCTTTGGAGATCAAGAAGGGGAATATCTATGGGATTTTAGGGCCAAATGGAAGCGGAAAATCAACCACACTTGGAATCATCCTAAATGTAGTTAACAAAACTTCGGGAACATTTACTTGGTTTGATGGTAGCATTTCCACTCATGAAGCCTTAAAAAAAGTTGGAGCTATTATTGAACGCCCTAATTTTTATCCATACATGACTGCTGTTCAAAATTTAGAGCTTGTTTGTAAAATTAAAAATATCCCTACCTCAAAAATAGAAGAGAAATTAAAAGCTGTTCATTTATACGAAAGAAGAAATAGCACCTTTCAGACCTATTCTTTAGGAATGAAACAACGACTAGCGATTGCTTCAGCACTTTTAAACGACCCCGAAATACTAATTCTGGATGAGCCCACAAATGGTTTAGACCCACAGGGAATACATGAGATAAGGGAAATAATCAAAAGAATAGCCAGTGAAGGTACCACGATTTTGTTTGCTTCTCACTTATTAGATGAAGTTGAAAAAATTTGCAACCATGTGATTGTCATTAGAAACGGTATAAAACTATATGATGGCAGAGTTGATGAGATTACAAGTTCTTTTGGGGTCTTAGAGTTAAAAGTTGACACCAACCACGAACAGTTAATAAACATTCTTCCTACGCTCAATGGGATCGCCTCTTTCTCAGAGGAAAATGGAGTGATTATCGCTAAGCTAAACGCCTCTATTTCTGCCAGTGATTTTAATAAGGAGCTCATGCAACAAGGCATTACTTTGTCGCACTTAGTAAAACGTAAGCCCAACCTAGAACAACAGTTTTTAACCCTAACGAAGTAACCACAAATGATTCGATTATTAAGTATAGAATTTTTCAAACTAAGACACAATAGAGCCAGCAAAGTGTTAACTATATTTTACTTTGGGTTATTAACTTCTATTGCGCTTGTTTCAGCCATTAAAGTAGAAGCAGGGCCTGTAAGTTTTAAATTGGCTGATCAAGGTATTTTTGAATTTCCTTTTATATGGCATTTCAACACTTATGTTGCAGCGCTTTTTAAATTCTTTTTACTGTTTGTTATAGTTTCGATGGTAGCCAACGAGTATGCAAACAAAACGCTAAAGCAAAATTTAATTGATGGATTAAGTAAAAAAGAATACATTCTTTCAAAATTCTACATGGTTGTAGCCATGTCACTTGCTTCCACTATTTTTGTCTTTATAGTCTCTTTAATTCTTGGACTTATCTATTCTAACAATACAGAGCTAGCTGTAATTTTTACTGATTGGGAATATTTTATCGGTTTTTTCGTAAAATTAGTTAGCTTCTTTTCTTTAGGGCTTTTTATGGGAATTTGGATTAAACGCTCTGCCTTTGCAATTGGCGGGGTCTTTATCTTTTATATTCTTGAGGGACTTTCTACCTGGATTTTAAGCTTTTTTATCTCCAATAACTTAAGCAAAACAATTCAATCTGTTTTACCATTTGGCTCTAGCGAACTTCTGATTCCGCAACCCTTTAAACGAATGGAAGCCATCCAAAATATTTCTAATCAACTAGGAGGTATGGCGGCAGAGGACTACAGTGTTCCTTTTTTTAATGTTTTGATCTCTTTGTTGTGGTCGGCAGTTTTTATTTATGGAGCTTATCTCCTGATTTACAAAAGAGATTTATAAAATAGCCTTTCTTTATTACAACGTAAATAAATTACGTAGTAGCCTTATAAGTTTGTAGTGTAATCATTAAAACAAGACACTATGAACGCTATAAACACACTCAACAACACTGCTTTTTACGACGCAATAGAGATTTCTCATTTGGTATATGAAAAGGGAGATGACGGCTTAATGATGGCTTGTAAAATTAAAAAAAACAACAAAGCCTACTATACCAACATCTCTATTAGTTTTTCTCAATTTAATCAGATCATCTCCAAGTTATTGTTAATCGGTATTGATATTTACGATGACCTTTCAGCTCACTTATTTCAAACCAACCGAGCTGTTTCCGAGGTTAACTTATCCAATATTAATGGCGCGAATGTGACGTTGAACAACTTCTCACTAATGAGCAATGCAGCTTAAATCTTTTTCCTACATTAAATCTAGTATCATGAGACATTTAAAAATTCAAACTACACCACCATCAATTCCTCAATTAGGTATCCTTACACGTATTAACGAACTAAGTAAACATGAGATGATTTATATTTATCATCATCTAAAAATAGGTTCGGAATTATTTTTAGAAAGAGACAAAACAAGGTTATGGGATCAGCATGCGGTTGCGGTGTTTTACAAAGGTTTTAAAATTGGGTATGTTTCAGACCATACTAGCGGGTTAATTTGTAAACAACTAGACAAAGGTCTAACGATTTTAGCTAAAGTAAAAACACTTTACAAACAAAAATACATGCCATTGGATGGACTAGATATTGAGGTCTTTATTTCTTAATTTAGATTAATGTCACAGCTCTTGAATAGTGCTACATTTGTTTTATGAAAACACAAAAGATTATTTATTACGTTACAACTGGATTACTATCACTCATGTTGGTAGGTTCATCCGCTATGTATATTTTCAAAAATGAAGATATTTCACAATTATTTACAGGTTTTGGGTATCCAACATACCTTATTTACCCATTAGCTTTAGCTAAACTCTCTGCTGTGATTGTACTTTGGACAAATTTAAAAACCCTAAAAGAATGGGCATACTCAGCTTTATTTTTTGAGTTTATTCTTGCTTTCTTTGCTCATTTTATGATCGGTGATGGGGAACAAACTGGAGCATTGATTGCTATAGTATTATTATTTGCTTCTTATTTTACAAGTAAAAAACTTCAAGCAGCATAACATAAAAAAGTAAGGTATGAAACACGCCTTACTTTTACTTCCTCTTTAAATAGGCAAAGACTTTTAGAGAGACATCTAAAAAGAGTATTTTAGGATTAGCATTACGTTCTAAATGATAATGAGCATCATTGAGAACCTGGGTTAACACCACTATATTTTTATGGTTAATAAAAGGTGAAAATTTGGTCAAAAATTGACGTTGAGCATCGGTTAAAATCACCAAATCGGAATCGGCATAATGTCCGACTATACTTTGCCTAAACATACTTAACGAAAACACAAGGAAGTTCTTTTGCGCTTCTCTCCCAGCACCTGCTATACTATCAACCCAATCAATTGTTTCACCAACATTTCTAGTGTAGCATAAACGCATCCATTTGATAAAGTTTTCTAAATTAAATGAAGCTGAAGCTTTATCTTCCATTAAAGAATAAGCTAAACTTACATTCCCCTCTGCTAAATGCGCATAAGTATCTGCCTCATCCTGTAATAGTCCTTCATTCTGAATCAAAAACTGACTCAAATCCTTTTCTTTGAGTTTGGGAATTTTCACCAATTGCGTCCTTGATAAAATTGTTGAGATGATGTTTTCTTGATTCTCAGAAACTAGCAAAAACAATGTATTCTTGGGTGGCTCTTCAATAATCTTCAACAATTTATTAGCTGCTTGATTATTCATTAATTCAGGCATCCACATGATGAGGATTTTGTATCCACCTTCAAACGACTTTAAGCTAATTTTTTTAACGATTTTCTGACTCTCATCGGTACCAATTGTTCCTTGTTTATTATCATTTCCTAAAGTACTATACCAATCTTGCAATCCGAAATATAGAGAAGCTTCCAACTGTTTTTTCCATTCAACAAACACGTCATCAGAAGTTCTTGTTGATTTTGCTAGGTGTATTGGAAAAGAATAGTGTAAATCTGGGTGGCTATACCCTTGAACTTTTAGGCAAGAAGGACATTTTCCGCAAGAATCTCCATCTTGTTTGTTGCTACATAGAATATATTGAGCATAGGCTATTGCTAAAGGAAGACTTCCTGCCCCCTCTGGCCCTAAAAATAACTGCGCATGACTAATACGCTGAGACTTAACAGTATCTATTAAATGCTCTTTAACATCTTCTTGCCCTATAATCTTATTGAATTGCATCTCTTGACAAAGATATATTTTTGGATTGAAATTTAGATGAATTTACATTCTAGTTTTTGGGCAGAGCTATACTATTGTATAGGTTGTGCTATCCATTATATCTTTTTAACCTGTTCTTGTTACATTTTTATTTTTGACAAAATAAAAATACTCGAACTGACTAAAAAGGATGTCTTTTCTATCCCTTTTGTTTGGATCAACACCTATTCAAAGCTACGCTAAGGTAAATAGTCATATAAAACGGGCTTACTAGGGGAAGCATCATTTTCAAAACTTGCTATTTGAAGATTTAAAAAATATGCTCCATCAGCAACTGTATTGGGAACATAAATCATCTCTGTTATCGTTGCCCCTAAACGCGTCTTATTGGGATATTTCCAAAAAGCTTTATGCGCCAATAATTTTCCACCATCAAACTCTCGGTCTACAGAAGGCAAATCAATTAACAAATGTTTTATTCCCAAATCGGCAATATATGCCGCAGCTTCTTCTTCTAAATAAGCCCAGTTATTTTCACTCCAATTTTTAACTAGCTTATCTATTTTATTGGGGGTAGTTCTAATGATTAACGCTTCAGATACAGGGGTTTCTTTTAAGACTTCAACTAACTGTTTTTTTGTTATGACATAGTCTCCTTTCTTTCTCCATTCTGTTTCTTTTTCTTTATATAAAACAGGTTGTAGTGTTATTAAACGAGCATCAAAATGAAACGTTTTAAGCGTTTGGTTAATCGAATGAAATTCTGGAGTAATATGTCCTACACATTCAGTATGTGTTCCGTGACCATGGGGATTAAAAATAATATTATTAAAGTTTACACTCCCCCCTTCTGAGACTTTCCCAATAAACCCATCTCCTTTTACAGGTGTTATTTCAGCATGTTCTACATACCAAGCTGTTGTGCTGTTCCCATCTAAAGGAATTGAAATATCTATTGGTTTTGATAAATCAACTTTTTTATTGTTTGCTAAGCGTACTTCCATATTTTGCAATCCAAGATACAAAAAAGTTAAGATTGCATTACTTATTCTATTTTAAAAACTTTTTTGAAACAACACCATTCTGATTGCCAACTCTTAGCACATAGACTCCTTTGGGTAAACTTGAAACCGAAAAACGAGAGTAGTCGTTCACATGTTCCCCTTCTAAAAGCAACTGTCCATTGATATGATATAAATGATAAAATCCTCCCGTTTGAAACCCTTTAGTACTCACAACCAACTCTTCATTGGCATTAGTAAGCGCTAACGCCAAGTTATTACTATTGTTCTGCTTTACAGCAAGCGTTGTATTACTAAAAATAGGTGTACTACTTCCTACTTGTACGACCTCCATATTGCTAGTGGTTTGAATAAGTGCATAAGCAAACACTCTTTTGATATTCCAACCGGAGTTTTTGGCAACAGTAAATTCGTTGATCAAAGAATCACCAACAGTTGTTGGCAATGCGATACTCCCCCCTGAATTCCCGTTCAATGCCGTTCGAAAAACATTGAGGTGTTTATTTTCTCCATTAGGAGCATTATAAAACACTGTATCTTCTGCCATCCCAACGTATAAACGATAAGTTTCTCCTCCCGTTGGAACTGTAGCAACGGTAGTTGTTTTTACCCTTACTTTTATTGAATCAATAAGCGAAACGGTATCTAAGTTAACGTCAATTGCAATGAAAGTTGATTCATTTTGGTAAGAGTCAAACAGTGAGGCACTTGAAAAATTCACACTAGGCGATTGTACTTCTCCTTGAATAACTATACGGGGTGTTCCTCCATAGATATTATAGGCATTTGTTCTGGTATCATTTGCCACAACATTATGTTGGCTGAGCACACAAGACGCATAAGGGGAACTTGGATGGTAAGAAATCCTCAATACAGATGGATTATTTACAAGATTACTATTGAGTTGAGGGTTCCTTGAAGCACAAATACTACATACTGTATTGGTAAAATGTTCTGTAATAACATTTTTAGAAACTTGTGCTAAAGCTGAAGAGCAAGAAAGTAGATATATCAGTATAAAAAGGTTGACATTTTTTTTCATGATGTATTGTATTTTTGTCATTAGTTGGACTGAAATACAAATACTTACAAGTTATGTGCTACTTTTTTTCCGAAAGCTTCCCTTTGCTATATATTTCGCTTTTATCTAACACTCCTTCTTCGGAATAAAACTCCCATTTTCCATCCTTTTTTCCTCCAAGAAAATAGCCGATATAGTGTACCTGACCATTTTTATAAAAAGAAGCTGTACGCCCATGTAAAACGCCATTTTGATAGGTACTTTCACTCTGTTTTGCTCCATTTTCATAATATGCTGTCCATAACCCGTCTCTTTGGTTTGCTAGCATTTTCCCTTTTATTTGAATTGCCCCAGACGGATACTTTTGAATAAAATCACCGTCAGGAACCTGATTCGTTTCTGGGTGAGGAGCTTCAACTTCTTCCTTTATGATCTCTTTTTGATTAGCTTCATTACAACTAAATAGCAGTAATGAATAGGCCAACATGATAACGGTTAGCTTCATTAGCTTCTTTTCTAGTTTAATATTTTCTCTTAAAACTATGCATATTCTGCAATAGGAGTACAACTACAAATTAAGTTACGATCACCATAAGCATCGTCTACTCTTCTTACAGGTACCCAATATTTATTGCTAATACTGGTTTTAAATGGATACACAGCTTGTTCTCTTGAATAAGGGAACTCCCAATCTCCACAAATAGCTAACTCTGCTGTATGTGGAGCATTTTTCAAGACATTATTAGAAGCATCAGCATCTCCTGATGCAACTGCACTGATTTCAGCTCTAATCGACAACAGGGCATTACAAAACAAATCCAACTCTGCTTTAGCTTCACTCTCTGTTGGCTCGATCATTAATGTTCCAGCTACAGGAAAACTAACTGTAGGAGCATGAAAACCATAATCGATTAAACGTTTGGCAATATCAACAACTTCAATACCTGCTTCTTTTTTAAATCCTCTACAGTCTAGAATCATTTCGTGAGCTACTGTTCCATTTTTACCTGTATACAATACATCATATCCTTTTTCTAGTAAGGTTTTCATATAGTTAGCGTTTAAAATAGCCGTCTCTGTAGACTGTTTTAATCCTTTTGCTCCTAACATTTTAATATAACCATATGAAATCAGCAAAATCAATGCACTTCCCCAAGGGGCTGAGCTAATTGCTGTAATCGCCTTATCTCCACCAGTTGTAATAATTGGGTTTCCAGGCAAATAAGGCACTAACTTTTCTACCACACCAATTGGTCCAACTCCTGGACCTCCTCCTCCATGAGGAATAGCAAAAGTCTTATGTAAATTTAAGTGACAAACATCTGCTCCAATATTTCCTGGATTTGTTAAACCAACTTGAGCATTCATATTGGCTCCATCCATATAAACCAACCCTCCATTTTCATGGATGATTGATGTAATCTCTGTTATTGAATCTTCGTAAACTCCATGTGTAGAAGGATAAGTTACCATTAATGCTGCTAAAGTTTCTTTATGCTTTTCTGCTTTAGCTCTTAAATCTTCTACATCAATATTTCCATGTTCGTCACAATTAACAACGACAATACTCATCCCTGCCATAACCGCACTTGCTGGGTTGGTTCCATGAGCCGAAGAAGGAATCAAACAAACTGTTCTTTGGTTGTCTCCATGATCCAAGTGATAAGCTCTAATAACCATTAATCCAGCGTACTCTCCTTGTGCACCACTATTGGGTTGCATTGACATTTTTGCAAAACCAGTTATTTCACTCAAATCATGATCTAAGTTCTGAATCATTTCTTGAAATCCAAGTGTTTGATCTAAAGGTGTAAATGGATGCATATTGGCAAATTCTGGCCATGTTATTGGCATCAACTCACTTGCTGCATTTAGTTTCATTGTACATGATCCTAATGAAATCATAGAATGTACTAGAGATAGATCTTTATTCTCCAACGATTTTAAGTAACGCATCATTTCTGTTTCAGAATGATACTTGTTAAACACATCATCTTTTAAGATCTCATCTTTTCTTAGCAATTGTTCCGATAAGCTCAACTCATCGGCAACGACCAACTCAACAGCTTCTTTTCCATTTACTTTGGCAAAAATCTTAACTATTTGCGCTAAGTCTTCTGTACTTGTTGTTTCGTCGACACTAATTTGAACAACCCCATCTCCGTAGAAAAAATTCATTTCGTTAGCTTCTGCTTCTAGCTTTACAGCATTAGCATCAGCTTGAATCGTCAATGTATCAAAAAATTGGTCATTTGTTATTGTTACCCCTACTTGCTGTAATGTTTGAGCAAGCGCTGTAGCCTTTTGGTGGATTGATGTTGCGATATATTTTAGTCCATCACCTCCATGATACACAGCATACATTCCTGCCATAACCGCTAACAATGCTTGAGCTGTACATATATTTGAAGTTGCTTTTGCTCTTTTAATATGTTGCTCCCTTGTCTGTAGGGCCATTCTTAAAGCTCTATTTCCATCAGCATCTACAGATACACCAATAATTCTACCTGGTATTTGTCTTTTATAAGCCTCTTTCGTTGCAAAATAAGCTGCATGTGGTCCTCCATATCCCATTGGAACCCCAAAACGTTGAGTGGTTCCTACAACAGCATCAGCCCCCCAATTACCTGGAGCTTCTAAAAGGACTAAACTCATAATATCAGCTGCTACTGCAACTTTAGCTTCAACATCATGTGCTTTGCTTGTAAATGCTTCAAAAGAATGAACTGCTCCATTATTATCTGGATACTGGACAATAGCTCCAAAAAACTCCTCGGTTAACACGATATCGTTTGGATTTCCAAGTACTAATTCAATATTTAGTGGTGTAGCTCTCGTCTTTAAAATATCTAACGTTTGTGGGAAGATAGATTCTGCCACAAAAAACTTGTTTACTCCTGCCTTTGCTTGAGCTCTACTTCTTCCATTAAAAAACATTAACATCGCTTCTCCAGCTGCTGTTCCTTCATCTAACAGCGACGCATTAGCCAACTCCATTCCTGTTAGGTCTGCGATCATTGTTTGAAAATTCAATAAGGCTTCTAATCGCCCTTGAGAAATCTCAGCTTGATAAGGAGTATAAGCTGTGTACCACCCTGGGTTTTCTAAAACATTTCTCTGAATAACTGGAGGAACGATAGTTCCATAGTACCCTTTCCCAATAAATGATTTATAAAGTTTATTCTTCCCTGCAAGTTCTTTTACATGAGCCAAATAATCAAACTCAGATAACGCAGGTGACAAATCCAACTCTTTTTCTAACCTGATATTAGCTGGAATCGTTTTATCTACTAACTCATCAATAGAAGTTACTCCTATTGTCATTAACATTTCTTTTTGATCTTCTGCAGAAGGTCCAATGTGTCTTTTTGAAAAGATATCTTTGCTCATGTTTTAGTTATAAAAGTGCAACATTTTTAGTTTTGCAAATATACCAACTAAGAAGATATAATGTATCTGTTTTAACATATTTATTAACTCATATTTCCTACATTTTAAATAAGCGATTATCTTTGTTTAAACTTATCTTTTTCTCATCATGAATAGAATACTTTACCTCCTAACGCTTTCGCTTGTTTTTTTAGGCTATCAAACCTTAAACGCACAGGATAAAATACTTTTGTTAAATGGCAAAAGTTATGAGGGAGAATTTTTAAGTAAATCTGAAGATCTTGTCAATTTTAATTTTGTAAAAAAATCTGGAAAAGTTAAACCCTTTTCTTTTGAGCGAATTCGAGTATATTCCTACACCAAAAATGGAGAACAGGAATCTGTTTTATACCAAAGAGACACCTCTATTTTTCATTATTATTCTCAATATGAAATGCGACTTTTTATTTATGGAGAAAATGATGCCTACAACAGGTATAAAGTAACGAGACCTTGGCTTACAGGATTTGCCATAGGGCTAGGAGTTTCTCTTTACGACACCTACTTAAACGAGGGGTATACTTGTCCAGACGGAATAGAAGTTAGTAAAGGCTTTTTTAAAAGACAACCATCACTAGCACAAATTATCGTTCCTTTTGTTGTTCCAATTACTACAGGCGCAATAAAACCAAAAATGAAAGCAAGATTTGCTTCTGACCCTACTTTTCTTGCGAATGAATATTATATTGAAGGATTTAAAAAAGTAAGAAGGTTCAGAAGGGTTAAAGCCTCTTTATTAGGGACACTTTGTGGTGTTGCCTCAGGAATGCTAGCCTATTATATAACCCCTAAGCCTTGCTAATCACAAAAAGATTCATCGAGTTTATTGTTTTTAGCAACATTTGGATTGCTCTTTTAGCTGCTGGACTAGTATTAAACACCTATTTAATAAATAGCTTACCTATCAATTTTGAGGTTTGTTTATTAGTTTTTTTGGCAACATTCTCTATTTATAACTTACAACGTGTTGTTAAGCATTTTCTAAGGAAAAATAATTTTAGTAAGCGGCATAATTGGATTTATAACAACGTCAAGACACTAGCCCTTTTTGTTGTTTTATCTTCCACTGGTAGTTTTCTTTTATTTTTTTCTATTTTTTCTTTTAATGATTTTCTATACCTACTACCATTTACCTTAATTTCTGGACTATACGCTGTTTCTACCCCCAACAAAAGGGCACTAAGAGACTTTCCTTTTATTAAAATTTTTTTAATTGCCATCACTTGGGCAATCACAACTGTACTCATCCCTTTTTTACAAGCTGGTACTTTAATCTCTATTACTTTTTATGGACAGTTTTTATTTGTTTTTTTATTTATCATCGCCATCACCATTCCTTTCGACATAAGAGATCTTGAGCTAGATGATAAGAGCACTAAAACTTTACCGCAAATACTGGGAGTTCAAAATGCAATTTATCTTGCTTACGTCCTTTTATTGGTTGGTCTAGTCATCAATTATTTGAGCTTTTTCAATATCGTTTACCCCATAATTATAGCCATCACTTTGATTCTTATTAGTTTCTCCAATAAAAAAATGCCAGAACTATTTTATTCTGGCATTTTAGATGGAGTAATGATACTCTTTCCTTTATTTAATTATTTTTGGATTTAGAAAGTAGGGTTTCTATCTAATAATTTGATCTCTACACGTCTATTTAATGCAGCTGCTTTAGCATCAGCTTTTTGTGTTTCACAATCATTAAGCATTTGTGTTTTACCATACCCCTTAGGAACTAACCTTGACTTATCGATTCCTTTTTGAATTAGATATTGATAACAAGATTCTGCTCTTTTCTTAGACAGCTTCATATTTTGAGCATCACTACCAATACAATCTGTATGGGCACTTAATTCAACTACTATTGTTCTGTTTCTAGTTAAATAACGATACAAGTTATCGACAATTTCATACGAATCCTCTTGAATATCACTCTTACCAAACTCAAAATAAATATTATCAATATTTATAATATCTCCTATTTCTCCTACATAAGGACTTAGCTCCATTGTTTCTAACTTTTTAAGGTATCTAGCTCTCTTTTCATCAGACATACTGTATACAGACGGCACTTTAAAGCTATAGTCATCGTACCCTTCTCTTACAACGTTCACTTTATAGTTCTTGGTATTATCTATAGGGTGCAGCCATCTCCCGTCCTTATCTGTCAAAACAGATCCAACTTTTTTCCAGCTTCCGTCTTCTTGCTCTTCATACAATTCCACCATAGCATTCTCTACAGGTTTATTGGTTATTGCATCAATCACCTGCCCTGATAAGGTCGCCATATTCATTTCTATCCCCATCAACATTTCGTTAACTTTGGAAGCTCTTTCTGTATCTTTAGCTAAGATTTCAACTGTTTGAGATTCATATAAGTTATGCTTAAAGACTACTTTTTGATCTAAGTTTCTCTGAATATTAACTTTCCAAACTCCTGATTCATCTGTTAACTCAGAGGCTTTAAGTACCCACTCTTCTCCTTCTTTAGTGTAAGTTTCAATTGTTACATCACTCAAAAGTTCTCCTGTAATTCGGTCGATGACCATACTTGTTAAATCAACTGCTTCTTTATTTTCGACTAGTTGAAGGTTAATATCTTTATTATTATCCCAATTTTCATCGACTGTTATTCGTTGACGAGAAATAAAACCGTCTTCTGTTGTAATTAACAATTCATATTCTCCCGGAGGAACCTTAAATGCATAACGCCCATTCTCATCAGTGTAGGTTTCGGCCAATACATTCCCATCTAAATCTAATAATTGAACCAATGCACCAACCAATATATTTCCATCTTGATCTCTTGCTATACCAGTAATTAATTGTTTACCAAACTTAAAAAGGTAAATATCATCATCTCCTATTCCCCCGTGTCTATTTGATGTAATATACCCTTTGGTTTTCTTATCGCGTGAATAAATAAAACAAAAATCATCTGCTGGCGAATTAAACGGTTCAGGTAAAATCTCTGCTTTCTTCGGAAAATGATATCCCCTAACCTCTGTTTTAAATAAGTCTAAATTCCCAAAACCTGGTTTTCCGTCAGAAGTAAAATACAAATAGTTAGAATCTGCTAAGGTTGGATAAAACTCATCTCCCTCTGTATTGACATTAGGGCCTAAGTTTTTAATACTATCTACTTTCTTATCATTTAAATAAGCTGAATAGATGTCAAAGCCCCCTCTTCCTCCTTCTATACTTGTAGAGAAATAGATAATATTTGTATCTGGAATAATACAAGGATGACCAGTTGGAACTCCCTTTTTTAGCCCTTCAAAAATTAAAGGTTGTAAGTTTTCTACTCTAAGGTTTTCGATATCTAAAAACCCAACCCAAATATGCGGCATTTGCTTATACTTTGACCATTTTTTTACATAGTCTGTCCTTGTAATATAGATCAGATTTTTTTTGTAGTCAATATCAAAAGCTCCAATATGAAAATCTTCAGGCATAACGATCTCTTGCTTACCATCTTTACTAGAGTAATAATATAAAGATGCCTTAGGGCGTACAGCAGTACCATAGGCTAACTCTTCTTTTTGAGCTAAAGTATCGCTCTGTTTTAAAACCAATTTACTTCCTTTTGTAGGGTCTTCTGAAATAAAAATAATCCCTCTTTTAAAAGGTTTAGCATAAAAGTTAGCTGCTCCATTATTAATTTTCTTTAAATCAAAAAGTGAGACATCAACTTCTTTGTCTTCAGCATAATATTTCCTTAAAAAATCTACTTCTTTTTTTAAATCTGCTACAAAAGCTTTATCTGCATCTGTTTTGGTTGACTTCGGAATATATTTTACTGCATCGTCAAAATATCTATTATTTTTTAAGGTCTCTGCATATATAATGGAATCTTCATAAGAAAGTTGTTTAGCATCTGCTATTTGTTCAAAAATACGATCTGCATTCTTAAAATCATTAACATAATAGTAGGCTAACCCCAACCGCTTAGCTTCTCCTTGTCGAAGCAACTCACATTCTTCATAATACTTTATTGCTAGGTTATATTCGTAATTATCAAATAGATAATCAGCAAGTTCTACTTGAGCATGACCACGAAAAATACCAAGAAATAGTATAAAAGAGATTAAATATTTCATCTATATGCTTACTTTCTATCGTTAGTATATATTCTATTTCTTCTTTTCCAAGCTGACGTTTTAGGAGATGTATCCACATTTATCTGATAACCAACTAATATCTCATGGGTTCCGTTACTAATGGTATTTATATCTGATAAAGTATAATCATAAGCATAACCAACCACAAACTTTTTAAATTCCACACCTGCCTCAAAGATTGCTGCATCTTGCAACCTATATCCTGCTCCTATCCATAACAAGTCGTTATACATTGCTCTCACATTCCCCTCAAAAACAATAGGAGCTTGAAACATGTATCTGGTAAATATACTAGGAATTAAATCCCACTTATTAGATAATCCCATTTTCATACTCCCATCTAAATAAATAACACGGTCTAACGTATTATCAACTGCTATTGAACTTAAGTCTTGCTTAGTCTCTATTAAATTTACCGCTGAAAGTCCTAATCGAAAGCGATCTCCATAATAATTTAGACCAAAACTTGCATCAGGAATAAAATAGTTCAGGTTATTATTGATTAAAGTTAGATCATTAGGATTTTGCGTCACAATTTTATCTCTATCGAAGTTAAACTGAGTAAACATTGCAGACAATCCAAAAGCTAGGTTTCCTTTTTGAGAAGTTTTAATTCGATAACTAAACGAAAGCGCTCCACCTGTTCGGTTAGCAACTCCTGTAACTTCATTATACAACTGTAAGCCAAGCCCTAACTTTGCTCCAAGAGGTGCATGTAACGATACATCTTGCGTTTCTGGTGCATTTTCAACTCCCATCCATTGCTTTCTTCCAGACAAGTAAACGGGAATATAATCTCTAGTTCCCGACTCTGCTGGATTGTAAGAAAGCCTATTATACAAGTATAAACTTTTTAAAGGTATTTGTTGTGCAACACTTACATTACCAATTAACAGTAACAATGTAGCGACTATAGAATATTGAAAGTTCTTTTTCATCTTATTATTTTATTACTGTTAATGCCCCTGATTGTTGTTCTTTTTCTTCTCCAAACTTAATTAGATAATAATAAGTTCCTGCCGAAACGATACTTCCATTATAGGTCGCATCCCAATTCACCACAGGTTTGTTGGTTTGATAAATTACACTTCCCCACTTGTTATAGATCAACACTTCTGGTTGAGAATATTGTGAGAGGTCTAACTGCCACAAGTCATTTACTCCATCTCCATTTGGTGTAATCGTATTAATTCCTCCTGTAATATCGTCACCAAAATGACAATTGAGGTAAACTGGAATCGTATCGTATATAGGGACATGGCAATTAACTAAACCAGGACTTTGATCATGGTAGGTATATAAAACAACATGTTCTCCTGCTCCTACATTAGCTGGCTCAAAATAATTCCCATTCACTCCATTCCCAGAGAATACTCCTCCTTGAGGAGTTACGGCACTCGATAAATCAACTGGATCGAACACGCCACAGATCGAATCTTGCCAATCAAATGTAACTAATCCAGAGAGTACATTCAACGTAATGTCTCTACAATCTGAAGGTTCACAATTTGGTCCATCAGCTCTTAAGTAATAGGTAGTAGGGACAATTGGAGCCACATCTAATGTTGTTCCATATCCTACTAAATCCCCTCCACAGCTATCGGTGTACCAATACCAGATATCGTCTTGTGCTAAAATTGCACCAGTAAATGAAAGTGTTGTTGTGTCTCCTCCACAAATATTATTTTGACTTGCAACTATTCCAACAGGAGGTGTCGATAACGACCCTGTTTCTACTGTAACTGACATACATGGGTCGAATGACTCACAAGTTCCATTTTCTGGTCTTAAATAATAGGTTGTTTCAGCTTGAGGGTTCACAATAATGGTATCTCCTGTTCCTACCAATGTTCCATTGCATGAGTCTCTTCGCCAATACCAAGAATCACCAGGAGCTAATACTCCTCCATTTACATACAAAATGGTTGAATCCCCTCCACATACTTTGGGTCTTCCAGAATGCACACTGTTAGGAAAAACAGAGACTGACCCTACAGAAACCAACACAGGCAAACAAGTTTGAGGAATTGGACAATTCCCATTTTCTGCTGTCACATAATAAGTTACATCTGCAGTTGGTGTTATTGTTATTGATGGACCTGTAGCTTCTGGAGTTCCCCCACATGAGCCACTATACCACTGCCAATTCGCTCCTGTCCCTAACTGACCACTATTAACTGTTAAAGTTGTACTATCTCCCATACATAATACCGTATCTCCAGATACTGTTGTTGGGATAACAGATACTGTATTATAAATTACTTCTACTGTATCAACTGTTGCTCCACAGCAAGCGCCTCCATCAATACTCCATTCTATCACGTTAAGTCCTACATTCATCGTTAACGTTCCGTTTTCAGAGTTAGGATTAGCCACTGAGCCTCCTCCTGATATTACTGTCCAAGTTCCAACGCCGTTACGAGGAGTATTCCCCCATAGGTCTATCGTATTGGTGTTACTACAAATAACTGAATCCACTCCAGCATCTGCGATATTAGGAGAAGCTGTAGAGACATAATTAAACCCTGCATAAGTACTTGTTCCATAAATCACATCGTGTCGTCCTGTATCTGGATAATTGGTTTGAACAGCAACTCCACTCCCTAATTGAGGATTAGTTCCCGTTCCAAAATCCCAAGTATTTGCTGTTGCAGCACCATAAGAAAAATCGTCTTTTAAACAGATGATGTTTGACATTGTAATTTCTGGTTGTACTGTTAAATCAAAACTTTCTTCTTGATTAACTAATGGCGTTCCTCCATCTAACCTTAGCTGAAAGAAGTCTCCAGAGGCACCATCACCTCCTTTACCACCGTTTCCACCTCGGCCACCATTTCCACCATATCCACCATAAACACCTTCATTATGGGTTCCTCTAGCTCCACGGGTTCCACCGTTTCCTCCTGTTCCACCGTTTCCACCTATACCGCCAGTTCCTCCGCCTTGTGTAACAAACTCACTCTGAATAACATTTCCATTAGCTCCATTATTGAAAAGATACAAAGCAAAGGATCCTCCTCCGCCTGTTCCGCCTGTTCCACCAGCACCTCCTTGACCGCCGCCACCGCCGCCGCCAGCACCAGAACCAGATCCATTTACACAAAAGAAACAGTCATCACCAGTTCCTCCTGAACCTCCTGATCCACCTTTTCCTCCTGCACCATCTTGTCCGTTCGCTCCTGCTGCACCTGTTACATAAAAACCAGCTGCATAGGTTCCTGCTGCTCCATTTGCTCCTGCTACTCCATTAGCACCCACAGTTCCAGGATTTCCATTTCTTCCCCCAGATCGATCACCACTTACAGCAGAGGCTCCTGCAATTGTTCCTGTAGAAGATAGGGTTCCTCCACCTCTTCCTCCAGCTCCTGAAGTACCATCGTTTCGGCAACCAGAGCCACCTCCTCCACCTCCGCCTCCAGCTCTATGAACTGTAGACTGTGTTCCATTAGCTCCTGGCGCATTACTATTTCCACCTGCTCCTCCAGCTCCACCGACTCCAAAACCAGCTCCGGCTCCATTTCCACCTCTTCCTCCGGCTCCACCTCTTCCAGTGTCATCATCATCACCTCTAGCTCCTGCTCCACCATTGGCCCCATTCAATCCATTACCTCCGACAACACCATTAACACCATCACCTCCTTGGCCAGCAATAATATGAGTTCTCGTGAAATAGTAATTAGAACAGTTGGTTAAATGCACTCCATAAACTGTCGCTCCTGGGGTTGAAGTTGAAGCTGTTTCAATTGTAATATCTTGTAATCTAAAGTTTCCTATACCATTGCCATAAAAAGAAACTAACCTTTGGTTTCCATTTGGCCCCTCTAAATTCGCATCAGTTCTAAGAATTTTAGAAACGCCTCTTAAACTACTTTTCTCCCAATTGTTTGCAGGATCAAACCCTCCTTCTATTGTCACTCCTCCTGGTATATTTAGTGCATTAGAAATGCTATACACCCCTGCTCCAACTCTAATAACATCTCCTATTGAAGCAGAAGAAATTGCAGTTGACAAATCAGTAGGATCTGTTATTGTTCCAGCTCCTGTACCTGTTGTTGTTACATAAATAATGTTACATTGCTGAGAAAAAGAATAAAAAAATAAGAGGTTTAATATCAAAAAAATGGCATAACTCTTCATAACTCACAAATTAGATGCAAAGAGCAAACATAATTTTTTTTTACTTAAATTGCAAATATTCATCTTCATACAACACATCTAGTTCTTCCTTTATCTCTTTGTCTTTGAATGGGATAATATAATCTCCTCGATTCATTATCTTATATTCAATATTGGACAAATCCATGGTCGTATCTATCAGTAATGAAAATGGTCTATTATTGATGGTTTTAAACGCATACACCTTTACTTTCACATCTCCTAAGGGTGCATTTTGCGGATGCTTTGTAATCTCATGATCTAAGAAGTGAGCAAATTTCACAAAGTGCATGGGAAGATGAATCATTCTTGCAAACTGCAACACATTCATATATTCTTCAATTTGAATGTCTCCTAATTTTTGATTATTCTCAGAAAAAAGAACCACTTTAGCAGCCCCTTGTTTATCAGCTAGCATCATTCTCCATGCAAAATAATTACCGTATCCATGCCAACTCGTTTCTCCTTTTATTAAATGTTGCCTTAACGGCATTAAAATTTGTATCGCAACATATAAAAGCACTGGATATTTAAACCATGAGGAATTCAACCATTTGCTCTTGTTTTCAACAAATTTCAAACGACTCATTTTAAACAAATTGGTCAACTCTTCATTGAAATAAAATACACAAATAGATATTGCCATCCAGGGGAAGGTTCCGATGGTCCAGATAAAATGGTTGGTAATATGAAAAGGTAAAATAAATAGCAAACTGTAGAACTTTAACTTTTTATGATACAACATAAAACCGATAAAAAAATCAAACAACAGACCATACCACGCCATAAAAACAAAACTAGTATCAGGAGACAAGATTCCTAACAAAGAAAAATCTTCCCCCAACCAATATTTTAAAGGGATACCGTTTAGCCAATCCTTATTTAGCTTCGCTATGGCTCCATAAAAATAAACGACAAACATTTGAAACTTGAAAATATCAACATTCCATTTAGGGATAAGCTTACTTGAAAAGAAGATGCTTTTAACACTAAAAGTAGCATCAGCCTGTACAAAAATGGAGGTAAAAAGCAATAAACTATTTAAGTAATAATGGTTATTGTAGTGCCCTACATCAAGTAAAAAGATATAAGTCCAAATAAAGAAGATAACAATAGAAGAAAACCGGTATAGAAAACCTATAGCATAGAAAAAAGAAAAAACTAATGCAACATTAAACATCACCTTTAGGTTGTTGACTGTTGTAATGTTCACCCATTCAAAGAAATCATACTTTAACAAATACTTAGACAAAGTAAGATTTTCAACAATGTAAGGTTCTATATAATAAAACTGAAAGAACATTAAAATCCCAAAGAAAAACCTAAAGAGCGCATTAGACAAAGGGCTAACCTCTTTAAATAAATATGCATTTATTTTGTCCTTAATCGATAATTCCATTTTCTTCTTTTCAGATTATTTATTAAAGTAGTTTTTCAAAACAAGTATAATTGGATGCTGTTTTCTTTGGGAAATTCACAACTCCCGTTTTTCTGTACCCTATTTTTTTGTAAAAAAGTAACGCCCCCTCATTCAGAGAATAAGTATCTAAACGAATCGACTTCCTACCTTTTAAATTTGCATAATCTTCAGCAAAACTCATTAATTGTTTGGCATACCCTTTTCTTAACCAACTTTCAGCAACACATAACCTATGAATAATATAATAAGGAGCACTATCAAGACTCCATTTGACCGTTTGGTATTCGATTGGTTCATCTTCTGTTATCGCAATAACAGCTACTAACTTGTTTGCAACATATCCTCCAAAAAGCCATTTATTTTTAATATCATTCAGTACTATTGGTAAATTGGGGTAATTTTCATCCCATTGATTGAAGCCTTTTTTTTGATGTTGACAGACACAAGAGTGATAAACCTTTAACACCTCCTCTGCTTCATTTGCTTCAATATTTTTCACCTCCATCTTTTATGGCTGGAATTTCAAATGGCCAGTATATTGTCCATTCATCAACTCTTGACGTGAGCTATAACTTAACTGAAAAGGTGAGCCTATTTGATATTCTTTCATCACAATATTCACCCTACTTGAAAAAACACCTAACCCTCCATCAATATTTGAAAAAGTTGGACGTTCAGAAACAATACTATTGCTTGGCTCATTTACCCCAATGTAGGTACTTAAATCTTCTCCCGCCGCTGCTAAGGAAAACTCTATTCTTTTAAACACTCTCTTCGTTACATTATCCTCATTTTCATAACCATCCAACTTTCCTGCTATAATTTTATAAAATGCGTCTCCTCTAATTTCTTTAGTCATATCTTCTCCACCATCTGTTGTTTTTGAATTAGACGCTCCTAAAAACCACTCTATGCTTTTTTCTTCGATACCATTTTGGTTGTGCTCATCATAATAAAACACCATACTTGTTTCATATCTACTTGCTCCTTCTACAGACAACCAACGAACAGGAACATCGCTATAACTATTATTAGGACTTGCAAAACTCAATCCTGAATGGGCTTGCTGCTTAAAAAGCTGTCCAAAATCTAAATTCCCAACTAGCTTTGTTTCTGCTTTTGCCGTTTTTCTTCCCTCATCAATATTAACCGTTAATTTATAGGTAGCGTCTGTATTTAACCCTCCATTTGGAACAAAAAAGTATACCTTTTGTGAATCTGTATTAAAAATCCCATCTTCAATATTCTTTACCCATTTTTCTTCAAGGCTATATGAATTCAATACATCTCCATTTAATTCTTCATCTATTGTTGCGGATAAATTAGGGAATAAAATACTGTCATTAATTGCAGCATAGGTTGTATTATCTCCTGTTCCTAAATAAGTCTTATTTATCTTGACATACTGAGTGTCAACCGTTTGATCTAGCGCACCAAAGATAACAGGGATATCATCATAAGGAGCATTGATTTCAAAATCTGTTTTACAAGCTTGTAAAGCAACCAATGCACTCATAGACAACACTAAAAATATACTCTTTCTAAAACTCATATTAATCTTTCTTATAGGAACAACTAACAAATGTAATATTTTATTTCATTTAATTAAAACAGAGTTATTTAAAGGTTTGTTATTTAAATAAATGGTTGCGATATAAATATTTAGTAGTTTTGGCTTCAAATCATGAATAATGTCTACGGTTAAAAATGTTACCACTTTAGTTTTTGGCAAAGGGATTAATATTATTATCAATATATTATTCCTTCCGTTCTTAGCTAGAACTCTTAGTATTGCTGAATACGGAGATTATGGGCAAACTATTCTTGTTGTAGACGTTATTAAGATGTTATTTTCTGGTGGACTTGCCTCCATTGTTTTTGTTTATTTGAGCAATAACAGAAACAATAAACAAGTCATCAGTAGTAACTATTACTTAGGTATAACACTAGGGGTTATTGCATGTGTTTTGTTAATTGGTTTTAGCGAATTAATTGGTTTATCTTTTAACAACGAAAACATCCCTTTTTACATTACTTTATATAGTTTTAGTGTTATTTTTTCTATCCCAGCTACGACCTTATCTTCTGTTTTAATTTTTTACAAAAAAGTTCCGTTATACACGAAAACACTTGTATTAATTAACACCCTTCGTTTAATTCTTTTGTTTATTGCAATCCAGTTTTTTTCGTCTTTAAAACTTGTGTTCATTTTTCTTTCTTTGCTCGAACTAATAAAGTTCATTCTTCTCACTGCTATTTTAAAAAGTAGGCTAAGCAAAGATTACTTAACAAAAGTTAAAGCCGGGGTTGAACAACTCAAAACAGGTGTGTATTTAAACTTTGCAAACATCCTTGGTTTTTTAACCTTAGCAACGGATAGTATTATGATTAGTTTATTTAAGAACGAGGAAAGTTTTGCTATTTATAAAAACGGAGCTTTTGAGGTTCCATTAATTTCTGTTTTATACTTATCGATCTCACAGTTATTTCTCCCTAAAATAACGCAGCACTTTTCTAACGATAAGCTAGACACTATTGCTAACATCAAAAAGAAACTTTCGTTAAACATTGCTGCTATTGTTTATCCATTCTGTATTTTCTTCATTACTTTTAGTTCTGATTTCATCACCCTTTACCTATCAGAAAAGTACATTGACAGCGCATTAATTTTCACCATATTCAACCTCTCTTTATTGATGAGAATTTATGATTATCTGGATGTATTAATCGCTTCTAAAAACACTAAAAAGATTCTATACCTTCAAATTTTCGCAATACTTTTCAATCTGGTTTTAAATGCGTTCTTTATCTATTATTTTGACATTAAAGGGGCAGCTATAGCAACAATAATCACATTATTTATCTATGCATTTATTGCCCTTAAAATGAACGCCAACATACTGAAAACAAAACTTACAGCGATTATAGACCTCCCTAAAATTTTATTTACATTATTAATCGCCTCCTTGTGTATTCTTCCTTTCTTATGGATAACGATTTCCGATAACATTTTTATTGATTTTTCTTTTAAATTCTTGTACTTCCCGCTCACCTACTTCCTCTTGTATCAACGGAATTTCATTGATGAAAAAATTGTTACATTTTTCAAACAAAAGCTAAATGCTTTTCTTCCTTCTAAAACTTAAAGTCTATTTTTTTTAGATTTGCAAAAAATAAAACTACTATTTAATGTGTGGAATTGCTGGAATTATATCATATACTGACCCTGTTGATCTAAACGAGGTTAAATTAATGACAGATACAATTGTACACAGAGGCCCTGATGGAGAGGGAAGATGGGTTAATCAAAGTAAAACTGTTGGTTTAGGGCATAGAAGGTTGTCTATTTTAGACCTTTCTGAAAAGGGCAAACAGCCAATGCACTACAAAAAAGGAAGATACACCATTACCTACAATGGTGAAATCTACAATTATCTTGAGCTAAAAAAAGACCTACAGTCTAAAGGATATGTATTTGAATCGGAAACAGACACAGAGGTTTTATTAGCATTGTTCGACTTCAAAAGAGAACTTTGCCTACAAGATTTAGACGGAATGTTTGCTTTTGCAATATGGGATGAAGAAAGAGAAGAGTTATTTTGTGCTAGGGATCGTTTTGGCGAAAAACCTTTCTTTTATCATAGCTCCAACCAAAAAATTGTTTTTGCTTCTGAAATGAAAGCGCTCTTTAAAGTTGGCATTTCCCAAGAAAAACGATTAAGTAGGTATTACCAGTATTTGATGTACGGAATTAACGAAGATCCTAATGACCGTTCTTCTACTTTTTACGAGCATATCCAACAGCTGAAGCCCTCTCACTATTTAATTATATCAAAGCATCACAAACCAATACAAAAAAAATATTGGGACATTGACCTCACGCATCAGATTGACATTTCATTTGCTGAAGCTCAAGTTCAATTTAGGACTTTACTCGAAGACGCGATCAAAAAACGACTCCGAAGCGATGTTCCTGTAGGGAGTAGTCTATCTGGCGGGTTAGATTCCTCTTCTATTGTTTTACTGATCGATCAACTGAAACAAGAGGAACAAGTACAAAAAACCTTTTCTGCTCGGTTTAAAAACTTTGACAAAGACGAAGGAGAATATATGCATTATGTCATCAACAAAACTAATGTTGATCCACATTTTGTATATCCTACAGCAAACAGTACGCTTTCCAACTTTAAAAAAATCATGCATCATCAGGAGGAGCCTATCGCTAGTTTAAGTATTGCTGCACAGTTTGAAGTAATGAAGCTAGCTAGAGCTAACGATGTAATTGTACTACAGGATGGCCAAGGAGCTGATGAAATTCTCGCTGGGTACCAAGGATATTATGACGCTTATTTTTTGGAGCTGTATCGAACCAACAGAAAAAAATATCACGAAGAGTTAAAAGCCTATAATCGTCACAGGGGGTTAACGCAAAACAACCCCTCACTTGAATTTAAATGGCATGCTTTGCACTACTCTTCCAAAAAAACGGTAGGAAATTTCTTTAAAAACATCAAGAAAACAGACTCCAACTATTTCTTAGGGATCAATCCTGAATTAGTAAAACACTATCAGAAAAGTAAAAACCCTTTAGACCGATCACCAAACTTAAAACAACGCCTCTACGATGCTCTTTTTAAACGAGGTTTATCTGAATTATTAAGATATTCTGACAGAAACTCTATGGCTAACTCTGTTGAGGTTAGACTTCCGTTCTTAAGTCATCAATTGGTATCTTTTTTATTTTCTTTACCCAATGAATATTTATTACAAGCTGGCTGGACCAAATATATTTTAAGAAAGAGCTTAGAGGACCTTTTGCCGCAAGAAATTGCATGGAGAAAAGATAAAATAGGATATGCTATCCCACAAAAAAAATGGGAAAACGACCCTTTATTTCAATCGATTATTTCTGCATCTATTGAAACGCTAAAAAAGGACAAGATTATTGCGGTTGAAAACCCCAAATTAAATTGGCAATACCTCATGCTAGGAAGTATCTAAAAGATGAATAAATCCAAACATATTGTTATCCTTTCTTACTTGTTTCCACCACACTCTAATGTTGGGGGAAGAAGACAGTATTTTTTCGCAAAATACCTTACCGAATTAGGTTACAAAGTAACTGTTATAACTGCCGATTTACCATTAAAAGAGAATTGGATATGGGAAACAGATTTAGGGTTTGCTAACATCATCAAGATTAAACCTATTGACCACCCCAAAGGATATACCTCTGTACAATCAATCTTTAATTTTCTTTATCACAAACTCAATAATCGTAAACAAGGCTTTTTTAAACGAATTGCCTGGAAAATTGGTGAATTTTTCCTTCCTATAAACTTTAACATTCGATTAAATTTTGACGCCAATAAACTTATTGAAGATCTTGATAAAGTTGACTATATTATTGCTACAGGTGGCCCCTGGTTAATGCTAGAATATGGCGTTCAACTAAAAGCGGCTTCTCAAGCTAAATTAGTTCTAGACTATAGAGATCCCTGGAATGCTGTAATGAAAGATGTATACTTGGACAGCTTAAACAACAAAGGGGCACTTTCTTTTATCCTTGATAAGAAATACAGAAAAATAGAGGCAAAGCTTATTAAAAGTGCTGATTTAGTGATTTCTGTTAGTGACCCCATCTCCAAAAACTGTAACCAATTGTTACAAGCCAACCAAACCAAAACAATCTATAATGGTTTTGACGCGAGCGAGAATAACAAAACACCAACTAAACAAAACAACTTTTTTAACATCACTTTTAGTGGACAGTTAAGGGCTGAACAAGATTTATCTATTTTTATAAAGGGGCTAACACTAGCGCTCAAGCAGATGCCTGAATTAAGTTCGTTATTAAAAGTCAATTTTATTGGGACCCAGTTATCTCCTAAAGAGGTATTATCTCCTTTAACGAATAGTGGTTTGGAAGCAATACTTAACATTACTCCTTTTCTTCCTAAAAAAGAAGCGATGAGCTATTTAAAAACTGCTCAACTTTTACTTCAAATTAGTTTTAAAACCAAAAAGGGAATTGTTTCGAGTAAACTCATTCAATATTTAGGAATTCACAAACCCATTGCCTTAATTTCCAACAATGACGACATTATGGAAAGAATAATTACAGAAACAAATGCTGGGTATATTTTCAAATCTTCTGAAGAATTCTCTGATTTTATTATTAAAAGTGTAGTTTTATGGAAAAAGAATCAACACATCCCTTTCTCACCTGTTGAAGAAAACGTGCAATTTTATTCCTTTAAAAGTCAGGTTTCTATTTTTGAGAAAATGTTAAAAACACTATGAAAATAGTTAGGAAAATATCAGAATTTAAAGCTTCTATTCTAAACATTTATAGAATCACTAAATTGAAGCTTAAATATAGCAACCTTAAAATTGACTATCGCTCGACCATTGGTAAAAACTGCTCTATTCATTGCGACAACAATAGTAAAATTACCTTAACTAAGGTGGTTATAGGTCATGGTGTTGTTCTTCATGCGAAACATAGCGCTACGATTAACTTAAACGATTGTTATATTGGTCATAATTCTGTTATTGTCTCGATCAACTCCATTACAATAGAACCACATGTAGAGGTAGCGGAAATGGTCGTAATAAGAGACCAAGACCATCAACACAACAATACTTCTACTCCAATAGCACAACAAGGCTATAATAGTGCTCCAATTTTAATTAAAAGAAACTCATGGATAGCCGCAAAGGCAACCATTTTAAGAGGGGTAACGATTAACGAAAATGCTGTAGTTGGAGCCCACTCCTTAGTTAACAAAAGTGTACCCAAAAACATGCGTTATGCTGGCATCCCAGCTAAACCTATAAATAAAAAAGTTTAATGTTAGAAAAATTAAAAACAATAGGTTGGTTTATTTCAAAACCTAAATATATTCCGCAAGTATTTCAGGTTTTAAAAAGACGAAAAAACAAAGAGCTTGAAAACAGTTCTGCTGAAGCTTTGTCTTGGTGTAAAACGAATGCTATTAGCCAATCTGAAGCCTTAAAAAAACTAGGTATTAACTCTGAAATTATTGAATTAAACACGTTGTTCCCAGAGCTTATCAACAAAGCTCAAGAAACGGCAAAAAACTGTCCTGTGAAAATGGGAGGAGAAGGAGCGACCTCTTTTCTATACACTCTAATAAAAGCAAGTAACTCACAAAAAATAATAGAAACAGGTGTTGCTTATGGCTGGTCTACTCTAGCGATCTTACTTGCGATAAAAGAGAATAAAAACGCTTTTTTAATTAGTAATGATATGCCGTATATCAAAATGAATAATGATGACTATGTAGGCTGTGTTGTTCCCCATCAATTAAAAGACCAATGGAAACTGCAACGTGAAGCCGATATCAAAGGGATTCCTATGGCCCTAAATCACTTTAACCAACAGATTGACGCTTGCCATTACGACAGTGATAAAAGCTATACAGGAAGAATGTGGGCAAGTCCATTACTTTGGAAAGCACTAAAGGATGGAGGGCTATTTATTTCTGACGACATTAATGACAACTTAGGGTTTAAACACTTTTGTGATTCGATAGATCAAACGCCTATTATTATTGAGCATTTAGGAAAATATGTAGGTATACTAAGAAAATAAGCACGTTGAAAACCAAAGTAACATATATCCTTTCTAATATCGACAAAGCTATTGCCTTTGAATGGATTGCTGAACACATCAATAACGCTCAGTTTGAGATTTCTTTTATTTTACTCCACCACCAAGAACCTTACCTGTATCGTTGGCTTACTGCTCAATCTATTGCTACTTTTTATGTTCCGCATAATGGCAAAAAGAGTTTTCCCAAATCGTTTCTAAAAGTATACCAACTTTTAAAAGCCATCCAACCTCAACGAGTTCACACCCATTTATTTGACGCTAACTTAATTGGACTTACGGCGGCAAAAGCATTAGGTATCAAAAAAAGAATATATACTAGGCACCACTCTACTTTTCACCACAACAATTTTCCTAAGGCTGTTAAATACGACAAACTAAGCAATTGGTTAGCCTCAGATATTGTTGCAATCTCAGAAAATGTTAGAGACGTTCTTGAAAACAAAGAACAGGTTCCCCCTCAGAAGATTCACCTCATCCACCACGGGTTTGATTTAAAGAGTTTTCAAAATGTTTCTAAAGAAGAGGTCCAAACCTTAAAAAACAACTATAACATTAATAATTCTCCTGTAATAGGAGTCATTTCAAGATATATCAACTGGAAAGGCATTCAGTACATCATTAAGGGATTTAAAGCACTTTTACAAGAGTATCCTGATGCTATTTTGGTATTAGCCAATGCAAACGGCCCAGATAAGCAGGAAATCAAAGAAGCTCTAAAAACTATTCCTAAGGAAAACTATAGAGAAATTGTTTTTGAACCTAACTTATTTGCATTATATCAACTTTTTGATTTGTACATCCATACGCCTATAGACCATCAGATAGAGGCTTTTGGGCAAACCTACATTGAAGCACTTGCCGCTGGAAAACCGTCTATCTTTACGCTTTCAGGAGTTGCCAATGAATTTATAATCGACCAAAAAAATGCGATTGTTATTCCCTATAAAGACGATCAAGCAATTGTAAAAGCGATTAAACAGCTTTTAACCCATAAAGACCTTACTTCAACATTAGTTGAAAACGGGCTAAAATCAGTAGAGAAATATAATTTACTTACTTTTGTTCAAAAATTGGAACGTCTTTATCAATGAAATTTTCAATAATAATACCAACATATAACAGAGCCAATTTTATTGAAAAAACGATACTATCAGCCCTCAACCAAAGCTATACAGACTTTGAAGTTGTAGTGGTAGATGATGGGAGTACAGATCATACAGAAACGATCATAAAAAAAATCAACTCCAATAAAGTAAAGTATTATTTTAAAGAAAATGGTGAACGTGGAGCTGCCAGAAACTATGGTGTACAATACGCTATTGGAGATTACATCACATTTTTAGACTCTGATGATTTACTACGCCCAAATTATTTAGAAGAAGCCAGTCAATTTATTCAGCAAAACAACCCTAATGTTTTCTTTCAATTATTTGATATCAAGAACCATAAGGGAAAACTAATAAAAAAAGCGATTACGCCTCCTAAAGAGGTAAGCTCTGCTCTAATTCATGAAGGAAATATCTTTGCTTGCCAAGGCGCTTTTATCAAAAAAGAGACATTCAACCATTATTTATTTCAAGAAGATCGAAAATTAGCTGGGTCTGAAGATTATGAGCTTTGGCTTCGTATGAATGTCAACGAATCCATTCTATGTAACCCCGTCACAACTTCTACTCTTATAGAACACGACGACAGAAGTGTTCTTAACTATGATATTGAGCGTATTATTCAACGAAAAGAATTAATGCTACACTACTTATTTGACGATCCAAGAACAGCGGCATTCTATAGCCCTTTTAAAAAAGTGCTTTACGCCAACTCTTATGCTTATATTTCGATTCATTTAATTTTAAGCAAAGCCAAAAAAACTGGATTTAAATATTACTTTAAAGCATTAAAACAGCGACCTTTGCTCTTTTTTTCTAGAAAAAGTTTAGCTATATTAAAACATCTCATTTCTTAAACAATCACTTGGTGAATCAACATAAAAACATATTATACCTTTCTTATGACGGCATGACTGATCCTTTGGGACAGTCGCAAGTGCTACCCTACATTATTGGGCTAACTAAAGAGGGGTATCATTTTACTTTAATTTCTTGTGAAAAAAAGGAACGCTACCAACAAAACCAATTCATTATAGAAAATATTTGTACTCAAAATAATATCGACTGGCAACCTATTTTCTATACCAAAAAGCCTCCTATTTTATCCACGATCTGGGACATTTATCAAATCAATAAAAAGACAAAACAACTTCATCAACAACAAAATTTTTCTTTAATCCATTGCAGAAGTTACATCACAGCATTAATCGGATTAGGGTTTAAACAAAAGCATGGGGTTAAGTTCTTATTTGATATGCGAGGTTTTTGGGCGGACGAAAGAGTGGATGGAAAAATATGGGATATTTCAAAACCGCACTACAAGAAAGTTTACAACTTTTTTAAGAGAAAAGAGCGATCATTTTTATCTGATGCAGATGCTGTAGTTAGCTTAACGAATAATGGAAAGCAAGAAATGTTAGGGTGGAACATCCCCCAACTTAACAGCGATAAAATTAGCGTTATTCCCTGTGTAGCAGACTATAATCACTTCACAATAATTGATGAAACAACAGCCACCAAATCAGCTTTAGGAATTGCCCCATCTACAAAAGTAATGAGCTATATTGGCTCTTTAGGCACTTGGTATTTAGCAGATGAAATGGTACTCTTCTACAAGGAATTTAAAACTCAATACCCAGACTCAGTTTTTCTAGTTTTAACTCCAGAACCTCCTGAAATCATCCATAACCTTGCGAAAAAGCACCATTTAAAACCCAGCGACTTTGTCATTCGCTTTAGCACCAGAAAGGAGCTTCCACAACTGGCTTCAATTGCTGACTTTAGCATCTTTTTTATAAAGAATTCATATTCTAAAAAGTCGAGTTCTCCAACAAAAATGGGGGAACTTCTCGCCATGGGGATTCCTGTTATTTGTAACAACATTGGAGATGTAAAAACCATTACAGAACAAACAAATACAGGTTTTTGCCTTGAAGAACTAAATGCAGAGTCGTTTCGAGAGGTGATTGCTAAAATTGACACGCTGTTCCATAAAACTAAAAAAGAAATCAGAGAAAACTCTCAAGATTATTTTCTATTAGAAAAAGGCTTAGCCTCTTATTCTAAAATTTATAAAACGGTTCTCAACAATGAAAAATAAAAAAATTTTATTTTTAAGTCCGTACCCCCTTGATAAAGCACCTAGCCAACGGTTAAAATACGAGCAATATTACCAGCATATTGAGCGTAATGGTTTTACCATTACAACCCAATCTTTTGTTTCCTTAAAGTTTTGGAATATCATCTATCAAAAAGGGTTTTTATTTCAAAAAATCTTCTATACAATAATAGGGTATTTTAGTCGCCTACTTACACTTTTCTCACTTAGGAAATATGACATTGTCTATGTCCATTTATGGGTAACTCCATTTGGTTTTCCAATATTTGAGTGGCTAGTTAGACGCTTTGCAAAAAAAATAGTTTACGACATTGATGACATGGTTTTTTTAGGACATTCAAGCGAAGCCAATCAACTCTTGAAAAATCTAAAAGGAAAAAACAAAATGATTTACCTAATGCGCGTAGCTGACCATGTGATCACTTGTACCCCTACTTTAGATAATTTTGTTCGACAATTCAATGAAAAAACAACGGATATCTCTTCCACTATTGATACCGACAAGTATCAACCTAAAAAACACCAAGAAAAAACGACTATTACATTAGGTTGGAGTGGAAGTCATAGCACTTCTAAATATGTTAAACTACTTGAAAGTGTATTGGAAACGTTGCTTGAAAAAAACTACGCCTTTGAAGTTTTAGTTATTGGCGATGCTCAATTTACTTTTAAAAACCCTGGCATTAAACTCAAAGCTATTCCTTGGAATTTGAGCTCCGAGGTGGAGGATTTAAAAAACATAGACATTGGCTTATACCCACTACCCAATGAACAATGGGTTCTGGGAAAAAGTGGACTTAAAGCACTACAATACATGGCCTTAGGAATCCCAACAATAGCTACCAACATTGGTGCTAACTCTCGAATAATTCAAAGTGGAGTCAATGGCTTTCTTGTTAACAATGATGAAGAATGGGTGAATGCCATAACCTCCATCATCGACAATGTTGAAAAGAGAAATAAAATGGGGGAAAGAGCCACTCAAACAGTTGTAGAAAAATTCTCAATCAAATCGAACACTAAAACCTATTTAGAAGTTTTAAATGGTGTTTTATAAATAATCACTAAAGCAATTAAATAAAACAGTTCAGAGGGAATTTTATACCTTGACAATGCTCCAAAATTATATGAGCTTAATCCAACAATAAAAGCAAAAGGTAAAGCAAACGAAAGCAAAAAGAGCACTTCTTTGTTTTTAAACACATAGGCAAAAATTGTTAATCTCCTCTTAACCAAAACGACCACTGTAAACCCCATAAACAATAAAGCTTCAAAAGCACCTAATAATGTTGCGATGTTTCTAATCTCCCAAGGATAAGGCCTAAAAAAAGTAACATTAATTGCTGCCGGAACTTTCGACAACACTCCTAAGATGGTATAATCCATTTCCCCTAAAGAATAACCAGACTGATCTCTGGTATCTGCTAAGTGTCCATGCCAAGAATGAAACCCTTGTAAAGTACTTTGCCAATTGTTTAAACTATATTTCCCCGCACTATTGGAGTAAGATGACAAAATAAAAACTAATGCTCCAATCATCGACAAAAAGAGCAAGGGTGCGATCATATTTCTTAAGAAAGCACTTTTAATCTTAGACTTTATACTCGATTGTACCCAAATAAAAAATGCTGGATATAATAAATAAATCAAGTAAGACTTTAACATAAAAATTAGAAAACTGCTAAAGAATATATGAAACAAACTTTTTAGTAATTTTTGGTTATAGATAAACAAATTGGCAAAACCATAAATCAACCAACCTATAGCCCCAATTGTTACGGTATCTTTTAACAAACCAGAACTCCATAAAGTCATCGTCGGCACACAATAAATCACTAAAAAAAATGGATAAGCTAATTTAGGGTAAAGCCTACAAAAAGTTAAAAAGGCATACCACAGTCCCAAAAAAGAAAGAAAGGAAAACAAAATGGTTATCACAAAATAGGATCCACCTGCTAAAAAGTAAAACACACTGGTCAACTTAACAATAAACAAAACATCTGTTCCATTCAGGATATAATTATAATCGGGAGAAAAGTTATACTCTGCAGGGTTAAAACCGCTAAAATAAGCTCCAAAAGTAGAGGGGTTTAACACAGAGATATAGTTCGCCAAATCTTTTGCGGCATTATAAAACACAAAAGTATCTCCTCCTTTATAAATATAAACATGGTACAAGGCATATACAATACCTCCTCCTATTTTTATGGTTAACGCTGATAAAAAGTAACGGTATAATGGTTGGTCCTTTTTTTTCTTTTGGACATAAAGAATTGCACCTAAATAAATTGCAAATAGGTAAATGATCATCAAACAACCATCATATAACTCTAATTGAGGAATCATTTAACTTTGTATCTCTATAATTATTTACCTTTGTTTTTTTAATCCAAAAAGAAAATGAAACTAGTTTTTGCAACCAACAACGAGAACAAAATAAAAGAAATTAAGTCAGCTTTAGGTAATAAATTCGAAATTTTATCACTCAAAGACATTAATTGTAATGAAGAACTCCCAGAAACTCAAGAGACATTAGAAGGAAATGCACTACAAAAAGCTAGATATGTATCGGACAACTACAACGTTAATTGTTTTGCCGATGATACTGGACTAATTATCGCTGCTTTAAATGGAGAACCAGGAGTTTATAGTGCTAGATATGCTGGCGAGGATAGAGACCCTCAAAAAAACATTGAAAAAGTCCTTTCTAAACTGGGAAACAATACCGATAGAGCTGCGTATTTTGAAACTTCAATCGCGCTGATTATTGACAAAGAGGAATACTTATTCTCTGGTAAAGCAAAAGGCGTTATCACTAAAAAAATCACAGGAGCAAAAGGATTTGGCTACGATCCAATATTTCAGCCAGAAAACCTTGACAGGACATTTGCTGAATTAAATATGGAGGAAAAAAATAAAATTAGTCACCGCGGTAAAGCTTTTGACAAAATGTGTACATTTTTACTTCAAAAATAATCGACCTCATAATAAAAAAAGCCTGCTTGAAATCAAGCAGGCTTTTTTTAATTAAAGTGACCTAGAATTATTATTCTATAGTTATTTCAAAAGGTAAACGAGCTTGTACGCCTTCTACCATTGTTGCTTTTTCTACTGCCTGTAGATAATCGGCTAACTTTTTAGTCGCTGGACTATAGATAGAAGCACTTGCATCTACATCAAACTGTTCTAATAATTCATTCAATTTATTATCCTCTGCTTTTGGATAAACGTCAATTTTAACGTCTTTTATTTCGGCTTTTTCAGCTGCATAAGCTACAGCCTCATCAATTCCTCCTAATTCATCTACTAAGCCAATTTTAATGGCATCTGTTCCTGCCCAAACTCTTCCTTGCCCAATACTATCTACTCCAGCAACATCCAATCCTGGTCTTCCATCGGCAACTTTCTGTTTAAAGTCCATGTATATGTCGTCTACACCTTCTTGAACAATAGCATACTCTTCGTCAGTTAAACCTCTAGTTATCGTCATCATTGAAGGACGGTTAGTATATGCTCTATCAACTGTAATTCCTAACTTTTCTTCTAATGGTTTAGAGATATTTGGTAATACTCCGAATACTCCAATAGAACCTGTAATGGTGTTCGGTTGAGCAAAAATTCTATCTGATTGACAAGAAATATAGTATCCTCCTGAAGCTGCTACATCTCCCATCGATACCACTACTGGCATTTTCTCTTTTGCTAACACCATTTCTCTCCAAATCACATCCGAAGCTAAAGCACTTCCCCCTGGAGAGTTTACTCTTAATACTAACGCTTTAATATTTTCATCATTACGAGCATCTCTGATCGCTTTTGCGATGGTTTCTGAACCAATTTTGGTTGCTCCTCCTTTTCCACTTTCTATTCCTCCAACAGCATATACCACAGCAATATTTTTGTCTTCTCCTTTTAAAGCTCTTTTTTGCTTTTTAGCTGCTTTTGTACAATACTTTTGAAAAGATACCAAACTTAATTCTTTATCTTCTTTTGTTCCTGATTTCTCTTCCAATTGCGCTAACAATTCATCTTCATAGATCAACGCATCAACTAATTTATACTCTTTTGCTGTTTCAGCAGAACGAACGTAAACAGAATCAGCTATTTCATTTAATGTTGCTTTACTAATTCCTCTAGTATCAGTAATTCCTTTCAACATTTGATTCCATAATGCATTCAAATAGGTCATTGTTTGCTCTCTGTTAGCATCACTCATGTGATCGTACATAAATGGCTCAACAGCACTTTTAAATTTATTGTTGCTTCCTCTTATGATTTGCACATCTAACCCTAATTTATCAATTGCATTCTTAAAGAACATATACTCTGTCCCTAAACCTTGGAACTCCACCATTCCCTCTGGATATAAATAAACACTATCGGCAGCAGTAGCTAAATAATAAGCCTTTTGCGTATAAGCTTCTCCATAAGCAATCACAAATTTTCCTGACTCTTTAAAATCGATAATCGCATTACGAATCTCTTCAGTTGTAGCCATTCCTGCTGGTAAAGTAGCCACATTTAGAAAGATTCCTTTTATTTTATCATCTTCCTTTGCTTTTTCAAGTCCTAACTTAATTTCTCTTAATCCAAGTGCTTGATTAAAATTTAATTCTTGTTTGTTAAACTCAGCAAAAGAAACTTCACTAATTGGGTTCTTAAACTCAACGTGTAAGACACTGTTTTCTTCTACTTTAAATTCGTCTTTAGGTTCAAATGCTCCAGAAACTGCTGATGCAATACCTACAATAAACACAATCACCAAAAATCCTCCTATTACAATGAGCGCTAGTGACGATGCGAAAAATGATCTCCAAAATGGTTTCATAATTATTTGTTTTTATTCGTTATTAATTCTCTACTTTATAAAGTAATACAACTTTACCCTACAAAGGTAGAGTAAAGCTTTTCCAATAATGTTGATTTTACATGAACGGTTTTTTGCATCTATAAATGGTTTATTTGCCAGTATAATGTCAAACACCATCTATTTTCAAAATCACCAACAACAAGATGAACACAAAAGGATATACTGCTATAGAACAATTAAAAGGATTATTTTTTACTCAAAATATTAATCTCATTCTATGTTGGTTTAGCGATATGACTTACCTTTGCATACGGAAATGAAAAGAGCAGTATTATTATTAGGAAGCAATTTAGGCAACAGAGCTTATTACATAAGCAATGCTATTCAATTACTTGCTGAAAACAGTATTAATATCGTTCAACAATCTTCGGTTTATGAAAGCCCTGCTGATGGTTACGAATCTAGCAACACTTATTATAACATTGCACTAGAAATCACAACAGATCTTTCTGATTTAGAGTTACTCCAACTTTGCTTAGATACAGAACAAACGCTTTCAAGAACAAGATCATTGACTCAACGATATACTGATCGGACAATTGACATTGATATCATTTTAATTGAAAACAAAAGCATTCAAAATCAACGTTTAACTGTCCCACATCCTAGAATGCATGAACGTTTATTTTGCTTAATTCCTTTAAATGAAATTGTTCCTCATTGGAATGTCACAACTTTTCAAAAAACGGTAAAAGAACTACTCCAACAGTTAACCAATAATAACGAAATTAATCAAGTAAATGTTGAACTATAAACATATCGTAATTGAAGGGAATATTGGGGCTGGAAAAACAACTTTAGCCAATTTCATCGCTAAAGAATTTGACAGTTCTTTGTTGTTAGAAGAATTTGAAGAAAATGATTTTTTGAAAGAGTTTTATAATAATGAAGATTTTGTTCTACATGCTGAAGTACAATTCATATTAGACAGGAGCAAACAATTATTTCAATTTCACAAACAAAAACACCAAGCTATTGTAACTGACTATATTCCCTCTAAAAGTTTGATTTTTTCCAAAATGAACTTATCGAAAAACGACTTTAACCTTGTAGAAAATTTAGTACAATCGCTTTTCAAGACCTTACCTCAACCTGATATTATGCTTTTTTTAGAACGCCCCGTTCAACAGCTCAAAGAAAACATCTTAAAAAGAGGACGTGAGTATGAAACAAACATCTCTAATGCCTACTTACAAAAAGTAGAAGATGCCTATACCCACTTTTTAAAACAACAACAAGAATTTCCTGTTCTTTTAATTAATGCTGATGAAATTGACTTGTCTAACCCAACTATTTTAAAAGAAAAAATTGCTAAGCTTTTACAAGCCAATTTTGAAAACAGAGTAAAGAAAGTTAGCTTACTATAAAGCTCCTTGTCTGATTATTTGACTTAAAACAACTATTTTACCCAAACTCTCAAGACCTTACTAAAGTTAGCATTGCCAACTCTAATTAAATAATACCCTACTGCTTCTTGACTTAAATCTAGGTTCCATTTATTTTGAGCATCAAATTCAGCTGCTTCTATTTTTTGACCTATCGAATTATGAACTTCAAGCTTTACTTCTTCACCTTGTAAGTGCTTCACGGTGATCTCAAACTGATTATTTGTTTTACTAAGTGCTTCAACAGCAACGTTTTTATATTTTTCATCAATTCCGGTAAAAGGAATAATATTCACAAAATAATCTTCTGTTTCCCCGTACGAAACATCTGAACATCCATCTATGACATCTGCTTTCCAATTGGTTCGTATTCGCATTAAGTGCTCACCTAAATTGGCATTAGCGGGAATAGCTAATGCAACACTATGAATAGAGGTTCCAAAATTTGTATTCGTAATTAATCGCTCAGAGGTTTCGAATTCAAAGTTATCATTAAAATCAATCCAAACAGTTCCTCTTTGATTTGAATAACCTGATTGTAACTTTAAGTTATAGCTGGCTCCATTTTCTAGGTTTACAGCTCCTAAATGTGTATAATCTCCATATCCATTGCCCGAACAGGCTGTATTATTTTCCAATGTTTCTAATTCAACTTTAATTAACCCGTCTCCTGAAGAACAGTTAGCTTCTGGCATACATATTTCATGTTCCACCAAATGGATTGTGGTATCATTCAACAAATCTAAATCTCCAGGCAATCCAGTATAGGATAAAATGGTATAACTTCCTAGTTGACTTAAATTTGCTGTAGTTGTAAACGAATAAGTTGTTGTTGCACCAGGTGCTAGCGTCCCATTATATACCTCATTAACAACACTCCCTTGGTTAATTTGATAATGAATAGGAAAATTGGACTGTGATGCTAAACCAAAGTTTTCAAGAGCAACAGTTACTGTTTCATTAGCTCCTAATGTTGGATCAGAAGCAGGCGATATAATCGTTGTCACTCCCACATCATTTTGTCCTATATGTTCTAGTTGATAAGAAATTGTATCATTATGACGTGCCTGATCATTAACCAAATCGGTATAAGCCACAATAGTGTATGCTCCTATATTAGAAAAGTCGCCTGTTGCATTAAAAGTATAAGAAGTACTGCTTCCTGCAGCTAAAGTACCTGCATAAGTTTCTGTAATTAGACTCCCTCCGTCTATTTGATAGGAAACAGGAAAATTGGACTGAGGATTGAGCCCATAGTTATTAATCGTAACGGTAACTTGTTCACTTCCAGACAATCCTCCACTAGACGGACTTGTTACGGCAGATATACCAATATCATCATCTGAATCATTGGCAATTTTAAAAGATGCTATTCTTGTTTTCCAACCATTTGAAATGTATTCTCCAGTAAACCAAAAAGTAGCATCATCGGTAGGGTCAATTGTCATTTGCGCATAATCTCCAAAGCGATTAACCCCTGTTTGTGAAGAAGTCCCATTAACGATAACTCCCTCATTTAATGTCATCTGTCCTAAAGGATCGGTTGCATACCTACCTGTATACCTTAATGACGGGAAAGTTGTTGCTCCAGATACAGCGTATGCCAAACCGATATTCCCTTGGTAATCCATTGCTATACTTCCCATCCATCTATTTTCTGTATCTGGACTAAAGGTACCCTCTTGATGAAGTGTCCAGGGGCCAGTTCCTGATTGCCTTAGTTCATACCAACGAATTCCTGCTAGGTTAGCTCCATTCACATCTACCGTATGGTTTAAGACAATCGCATTGTAATTATTAAAAGATCGATAATGCCCCATATACATTAAAGCTCCAGGTACAGCATCTATTTTTGAACTTGTCCCGGGCTGAGTAATATCGTTCCAATTGGCATCAAATTCACTATCAAATGGAGTTACATTTAATACTTGAGGAGCGGAAATAGAAGAGTTAGTTGGTGTAGCCCAATCTACACTTACTTCCCATATTTTTAAATTATCGGTCCCTCCTGCCCAAGCATCATCCTGAAAATAAAACAGATAATTAGGTGTTCCTACTGCTGGAAGTGTAGAGCTCGCCGTAGCAGGTAAAACACTAAAAAAACCAGGTGTAGATAAAGATGGGATTGTAAAACCTATTATTTGAGCTGAAGGATCTCCTAATAACATTTTATCCCGCTCCATCACAAAAGTATTTTCTCCAGATTTATTTGCTGTTAAATAATACCCGTCGGACCAAATTGAATACTTAGGATAATCTGGAAATGAACCTAAATCAAACTCATATAAATAATAAGCACCTAATGGATCTGCCGTTTGAGAAACTGCAACAAAAACTTCTCCCATAGGATAACCTTTAAACTGGCTTAAAAACCATCGATCAGCATATTTATCGTACATCACAATAGGATCTCCAGCATTACCTCCACCAAGCAAAGACCCTAAAGTGGCTGGTGCTGATAACGCATTTCCATTTTTATCAAAAACGCGATACACGGCATTTACCATTTGAACATAATGGTCAGTTCCTACAGCTCCACTGGGATCTGGGGGAACAGCTCCTCCACTTTGCGCATTTCCGAGCCCTTCCCAATTCATAATAGGAGCTTTATTGGGGTGAGATGATTTTTGATTACCAACTAGTGGGTCTCCTCCTTTGGGGAGTGCATGTTCTGAATTAGTAAACTTGTTTCTCCTCATTTTATTTCGAACCACATGTGTCTTACCGTCTTCATTTAATGGCAAGATCGGCTCATCAAAAACTGGGGTTACCACACTCATTTTCTTCGCTTTTATCACAAAACTAAATGAGCTGTCTATTGCTTTATCATGCTGAGCACTCACAAAAGCACTCAATAAAATAAATAGAATTGCTAGGTTGTTTTTAACTTTCATTTTTTCGTCTTTTACTAGTCTTAACTTCAGTATTTATACTTAAAATTTATGTGAATATACAAAATACAGATTTTGGACATCGATTATAAAATAAGTATTATTGTAATCCTATATTATAATAATAGTTGCCTAACAAATGAAGTTATTTTGTCTCATACTACTTGCAATATTAATCCCTACCTCTTACTTGGGGCAAAACTTAATCCCTAAGCAAAAGAAAAAGAAGTGGGGGTTTGTTGACAAAAATGATGAGTGGGTAATCAAACCAAAATTTCATGAAGTCAAGAAATTTAGTGAGGGCTATGCTTGTGTAAGAGTTAAAAACAAGTGGGGCTATATTGATCGCTATGGAAAAAAAATAACCCCACTCAAATATTCAGCAGCTATCCCTTTTGCAAATGGTTTAGCCGCAGTCAGATCTTCCGCTCCTCTTCCCGGCAATACAAGGGCCAACAACAATCAATACAAATGGGGCTATATTGATATTACGGGGACTATTGTAATTCCTTTAAGCTTTAGATTTGCTCATTCATTCGACTCAAAAGGCAGAGCTTTAGTTGAATTGTTTAAATTAAAAAAAGGAGAAACTTTTTGGATTGATAAATCAGGGCAAGCAATATCACCTCCATTTATTGAAAAAATTAAAGTTGGTAAACATTATAAAATCATTAACCAACGAAATGGAAAAGAAAAAGTATACCGCTACATAAAAGAAACTGGAACACCGATTACTGAATGGTATTTAAATGACTTTGCCTTAACAGGTGATTTAATCAAAGTTTGGTTACCGTCTAATCCAGAAAATGACACCATTGAAACCAATGCTTTTAAGGGAAACAGTAAAAAGAAGTTATGCGCTTATATGGATCAAAACGGAACTATCTTGAGTGATTGGTATTCAGAAATTAAGTCGTTTAAGAATGGGTATGCTCCTGTGAGGCACCATCACCTTTATGGTTTTATTGATCGTTCGTTTAACTTAACTCAAAAACCTCTATATAGAGAAATTAGTTTAATTAACGACAGCACTTACAAAGCGCAAATTGAATATGGAAAATCGGTATTACTTAATATAAAAGGAGTAGAAAAAAGCCTCTACTGCCATGAGTTTGAACTATACGCTGATGATTTCTTCTTAGGGGTTCACCAATTAAAATCAAGCTATAGAAACGAAACGAAATATGCTGTTTTTTCGGCGTATGGAAAACAGATTACAGGATGGTACAATAAAGTTAACGATATACACAACAACATTATTCGAGTGGAAGATGATCGCCCTCAATACATTGATAATAAACTTAAATACATTGCTAAATACAATTATGTGAGCCTCACTTCTGGAGAATTAATTTCTGACTGGAGACCAGCATCCCATATCAAATGGCAAAATAAGCCACCAAAAGATAGTCTGTTAAGCTACTTATTTATGACTAATCCTATCATTGAATTAGACCATCATTTCTTTGAAAAAATGTTTGTTAAGGAATTCGATCTCGATCACCGAGGCAAAAAAATCACATTTAGTGGAGGAGATTTCCATAACGGAATGGCATTGGTTGCGCTCACTACTGTTGAAAAAGAAACACAACATCACAAAATTACCACTACCTCTAATTGTAGTAAATATGGTTATATAGATTGGAATGGTGATTTGATTATCCCATATAAGTATGAAGAAGCAGGAGCTTTTAGAGATGAATATGCCGTTATTCGAAAAAATGGAAAATATGGAGCAATTAATAGTAAAGGGAAAAAAGTTATTCCTGAAAAATATAATCTATTGGGAGCTTATGGTAGTGGTTTATTTCCTTTTCTAGACAAAGAGGGAAAATGGGGCTATATTAACAGATCCAACAGAATTCAAATCAATCCAATATTTGATAATGCGCAGCCATTTTCTTACGGATATGCCTCTGTAAAAAAAGGAAGATATTGGGGGTTGATTGATGTAATGGGTAAAGAAATTATGCCATTTAATTATCAAAAACCTATCGTAGTTATTTCTCCTAAAAAGGTAAAATACTTAGAGAGTGGAGTTGGGTATATTGAAAAAAACATTAATGAATTATAACGCATAAAAAAAGCAGTATACAAGGTATACTGCTTTTTTATTTTCTTGTTGCTATTGGTTATCCCTCACAGCTTAGACACTCTTTCTTTTGTTTAAATTTTTGAGCGGCATTCATACTGTGTTGGTAATACATTGATTTTAACCCTAATTTCCAAGCAGTCACATAAATACTATTTACTTCTTTAATTGGCATATCAGGATGAACCATAATGTTAACTGATTGTCCTTGATCAATAAACTCTTGTCTACTAGAAGCTTGATATACGATCACTTTTTGATCTATTTCAGAATACGTTTTAAAAACATTTCTCTCATGCTCAGACAAGAAAGTTAAATGACTAACAGACCCATCGTTATCACGAATACTCTTCCATACATCATCTGTATTTCTTCCTTTTTCTTCAAGAAGTGTTACCAAAAATGGATTCTTAATTGTTGTCTTTATTTTAGCAATATCTTTCACATAATTATTCGACCAAATTGGTTCAATTCCTTGTGAAACTTGCCCTAAAATAAAAGCAGAAGATGTTGTAGGAGCAATTGCATTCAATGTTGCGTTACGTCTTCCATAACCTTTCATCACCTTTGGCTCTCCATAAAGTTTTGCCAATTCTTCAGATGCCTTATAAGACTTCTCTTTGATTGTTTTAAAAATCTCATTGTTTAAATAGTAAGCCTCTTGATCATCAAAAGCGATCATTTTAGATTGCAATAAAGAGTGCCATCCTAATGCTCCTAAACCTAATGCTCTATTGTCTTTAGCAAAGTTATAGGCTTTTTCCATAAACCTGAATGTTAACTGATCATCCTTATCACTAGAATCTCTGAAAACCTCTAACTTTTGGATAAACTCTTCCATTACCGCATCCAAAAAGTAAGTCAATGTTTCTACTGCATCTGTATCTTTCCATTTATCGTAATGCAATAAGTTAATTGATGAAAGACAGCAAACAAAAGACCATTCCTCATTAGTTGGTAACATGATTTCAGTACATAAGTTACTTCCGTAAATCTCTAAATTTTTATCTTTATAGACATCAACAGTTCCATTATTAGCATGATCTTTAAAGAAGATATATGGATATCCTATCTCTCCTCTTCTTTGTAAAACTTTTGCCCAGATATTTCTCTTCTCAGCATCTCCATCAATCATTTCTTGCATCCACTGATCACCTACAGTAACACCATGTGTCAACTCTTGAATAGGGTTTCCTTCTGTTCCGATTTCTAAGAACTCTTCGATATCCTCATGATCGATCGGTAAATACGGAGCAAAACGTCCTCTTCTTACAGAACCTTGACTAACTACATCAACCATCTTTTCAAACAGTTGCATAATATGAACTGATCCAGAAGAAACACCATTATTTTTTACTTCAGCTCCTCTTGGTCTCAATTTTCCAAAGTAACCAGATGTTCCTCCTCCTAATTTAGACATCATTCCTACTTCTGACTGACTATAAAGGATATCTCCCATATCATCAGCAACATGAGATCCAAAACAACTAATTGGTAACCCTCTCTTTTTTCCAAAGTTAGACCAAACTGGAGATGCTAAAGAATAATACCCCTCTTCCATGTAATGGTAAAATTTCTTCGCAAAACCATCTATCTTCAAAATGTTTTCTGCATTTTGAGCGATCTCCATGATTCTTTCTTCAGGTGAAACCCCTTCAGTTAAATAACCAGAACTCAAAAACTTACGGCTGTTCTCTGTCAACCAAGCTATATTCTTTAATTCGCTATTATTACTTATACCTTCTTTTCTTGCCTGAACTAATTGCTCATAGCTAGATGTCTTCGTCGTTTCGTTGTTCATATATTAAAATAAATCGTCTCCAGTTATACTTTTTGTTCTTTTACTATAGTTAATTGACCTTTTCACAAAAAAGTCCCCATGTTTAGTTGCAATGATTTCGTCATCAAACCACTCTGTCTCTGCAACAAGGTCTTTATCTACCTCAAATATTTTTTCAATTCCTATACTCTCTAATGAATTATTAAACCTGTTTTTAATAAACTCATTAATCACATTTTTAGGTAAGAAATCTAACTCTCCTTTCTCAAAAATCCAATCCACAATCTTACTTTCAGATTCAAAAGCTTCTTTACACATCTCTTGAACCATTTGGCTGTGTTGCTCATCAAACCAAGATGGATTTTCCCTCTTTATAATATTGATGATATCAATTCCAAAGTCTCCATGTATTTGTTCCTCTTTTGATGTTGCTTCTACAACATTTGAAATCCCTTTAAATAAGTTTCTATGCTTATTAAAAGACATGATTATCAAAAACTGCGAGAATAAAGAAACATGTTCGATAAACAATGAGAATAGCAAAATAGATTCAGCATATTCCTTGTTATCATCACTCTTAGCGTTTTTCAATGCACTTTCTAAGTACTGTACCCGTTTCATAATAACGGGCTTTTTCTTTAAGTTTTTAAACTCATTATTCAACCCTAATATCTCTAACAAGTGAGAATAAGCGTCCTGATGTCTAACTTCACTTTCTGCAAAAGTTGCTCCCACTGAACCAATTTCAGGCTTTGGCATTTTCTGGTAAATATCTCCCCAGAATGTTTTAACCGCTACTTCTATTTGTGAGATTGCCAACATGGTGTTTTTCAACGCATTTTTTTCAGTCTCTGTTAATGCTGTTTTATAATCTTGAATATCACTAGTAAAGTTAAACTCTGTATGAATCCAGTAAGAATGTCTTATTGCATCAACATACTCATTCAGTTCTGGGTATTCGTAAGGTTTAAGGTTAATACGCTTCTCAAAAATATTAGACTGACGGTTTCTTGCCTGTTCTACACGATATAGAATATAAGCCTTAGCAACATTATGAAATGGGCTATCCATTAACTTATCCTCAACAATATCCTGTATTTGTTCTACCGTTGGTGTATACGAGTTATCGCTTAATTTTCTTTCAAGCAATACGCCTAATACAATTTGAGCAATCCCCTCGGCATCTTCTCTTGACCCCTCTCCGACAGATTGCATCGCTTTATCGATAGCTTCTGTTATATTGGCAATTGAGAATGGTACAATCTCGTTATCTCTCTTTATTATCTGTGTAATTTGCATAGTAGGTAGATACTAATATTATATAAAATCCTTGTGAAAAATCGTGAATACAAATTAAGAGAATTTCAACCTAAAAGTAAAGGGTGATTCATAAAAGATATGAGAATGTTTTTAACAATTTGTTGGTTAGAAAAAAGAACATTTAACAAAGCCTTAAAAAATATTTCACACGGTCTTAACAAGTGATAAAATAGCTAAAAGCGTCCTTGATCAAGTATCAATGTTAACAAAAGGCACAAACAAAACAAAAAACAACACAACGCATTGATAGACAGTATTTTAAACCAGCAAAAAACATACTATTAACAAAGAAAAAATTACTTCAACATTGCTGTTAATAACTAATTATTGGTATAACTTTTTTTTCTCTTGTCATATTCCTTATTTTTTACTAAACAGTCCTAATATAAAAGCCTAAAAAACGATTACATCACTTCCTCTAAACATTCATTTTAAGTATTTTATTTTTAGGTATTAAAAACAACAAAATATTATTTTATTTTTTAGTTACAATTCAAAAAAATCATCTTAAAAAAACTTGATTTTCGGAAAAAAAATTACTGGTTTAATTTTTATCTACATTTTGGTGTGAAAAAACAAAATAGCCAGCGATAACAATCATCATTTTTCTTTCTTAAATTTATTAACGCAAAGATAATCAACTCCTTAACAAGAACGCTCTAAACAACCTGTCTTAGAAGAAAAGAAAGCTGAACACTCTTGTTAATAACATAAAAATAATGTGAACTCTTTTGCCTTGACTTATGGAAGTTTTTTTTGAATTTTTGTAGCCCTTAAATGACGAAAAACACCCCATCTATTAAACGAGACAGAATTAATAAACAAATATTAAAGACGATAAAATATGGACAATCCAACAACAAAGCCAACGGAAAAATTAGAGAACATTAATCTAGATAACATTTTACCAGAAAACACTGTTATTGAAGAACCCATATTAAAAGATAATCCTGAACGATTTGTTTTATTCCCAATCCAACACGATGACATCTGGCAAATGTACAAAACACAACAAGCCATGATTTGGACAGCTGAAGAGCTAGATTTAGCTTCTGATTTGGTTGATTGGAATGAAAAACTCAACGATAATGAACGTTATTTTATCAAGCATGTTCTTGCGTTCTTTGCTGCATCTGATGGTATTGTAAATGAAAATTTAGCAGAAAACTTTTTAAGTGAAGTACAATATACTGAGGCTAAATTTTTCTACGGTTTCCAAGTTATGATGGAAAATGTTCACTCAGAGACGTATTCGTTATTAATCGACACTTACATCAAGGATGCTAAGGAAAAAGATTATCTATTCAACGCAATTGAGACTTTCCCTCCTGTAAAAACAAAAGCTGAGTGGGCATTAAGATGGATTGATAATGGATCTTTTGCAGAGCGATTAATTGCCTTTGCTGCTGTTGAGGGAATCTTCTTTTCAGGGTCATTTTGCGCCATATTCTGGTTAAAGAAAAGAGGATTAATGCCAGGATTAACTTTCTCAAATGAGTTAATTTCAAGAGATGAAGGTTTACATTGTGATTTCGCTTGTTTATTATACAATAACCACTTAAAAAATCAATTACCAAAAGCACAAGTAAAAGAAATTATTACTTCTGCAGTAGAAATTGAAAAAGAGTTTGTTACAGAATCATTACCTGTTCGTTTAATAGGAATGAATGCAGACTTAATGAACCAATATATAGAATTTGTTGCGGACCGTTTATTAGTAGAATTGGAATGTGAAAAAGTATACAATGCTACTAATCCTTTTGACTTTATGGATATGATTAACCTACAAGGAAAAACTAATTTCTTTGAGAAAAGAGTGGGTGAGTACCAAAAAGCAGGAGTTAAAAATGGAGCAGGAGAAAACAATGCATTTAGTTTAGATGCAGACTTTTAATTATTTATTTTTTTAAACCCAGAACTAGATGTACGTATTAAAAAGAGATGGACGAAAAGAAGTTGTAAAATTTGATAAAATTACAGCTCGAATAAAAAAGATGTGCTACGGCCTTAACCCATTAGTAGTTCCTGAAAAAGTAGCGATGAGAGTCATTGAAGGCCTGTATGATGGTGTTTCGACAAGTGAACTAGACAATTTAGCTGCCGAAGTCGCTGCAACGAATACAATTACGCATCCTGATTACGCATTGCTTGCATCGCGAATTGCAGTATCTAACTTGCATAAAAACACCCATAAATCATTCTCTGCAACCATAGATGACTTATACAATTATATAGACCCTAAAACTGGAGAAAACGCTTCTTTAATTGCTGAAGATGTCTATCAAATTATTCAAGAAAACAAAGAAATTTTAGACTCCACAATTATTTACGACAGAGACTTTAGATATGACTTCTTTGGGTTTAAAACATTAGAACGCTCTTACTTACTAAAAATAAATGGTAAAGTTGTTGAACGTCCTCAACAAATGCTAATGCGTGTTTCTGTAGGGATTCACAAAAATGATATTGATGCGGTTATAGAAACCTACAACTACTTAAGTGAAGGATGGTTTACGCATGCAACGCCAACATTATTTAATTCTGGGACACCCAAACCTCAAATGTCTTCTTGCTTTTTATTAAAAACAAAAGATGACAGTATTGAAGGTATTTATGACACACTAAAACAAACTGCTCAAATTTCTCAATCTGCAGGTGGAATTGGTATTTCAATTCACGATATTAGAGCAACAGGCTCTTACATCAAAGGAACGAATGGAACTTCCAATGGAATTGTCCCAATGTTAAGAGTATTTAACGATACAGCAAGATATGTAGATCAAGGAGGCGGAAAAAGAAAAGGTTCTTTTGCAGTATACCTTGAGCCTTGGCATGCTGATGTTTTTGACTTTCTAGATTTAAAGAAAAACACAGGTAAAGAAGAAGCTAGAGCAAGAGATCTATTTTATGCACTATGGATCCCAGACTTATTCATGAAACGTGTTGAAGCAAACGAAGACTGGACCTTAATGTGCCCACATGAATGTCCTGGACTTTCTGATGTTCATAGTGAAGAATTTGAAGCGCTATACACCAAATACGAACAAGAAGGAAAAGGTCGTAAAACAATCAAAGCACAAGATCTATGGTTTAAGATTTGTGAATCGCAAATCGAAACAGGAACACCTTATATGCTCTATAAGGACGCTGCCAACTCAAAATCCAATCAGAAAAACCTTGGTACGATTAAGTCCTCAAACCTATGTACTGAAATTATTGAATATACTGACAAAGATGAAGTTGCTGTATGTAACTTAGCTTCGATAGCTTTACCAAAGTTTGTAAAAGACGGTACATTTGATTTTGAAAAATTGTTTGAAGTTTCTTATAGAGCGGCTAAAAATCTTGATAAAGTTATCGATGAAAATTTCTACCCTGTACCTGAGGCGAGAAACTCAAACATGCGTCACAGACCTATTGGACTAGGTGTCCAAGGATTAGCTGATGCCTTTATCTTAATGCGTTTTCCTTTTGACTCTGCAGAAGCTAAACAATTGAACAAAGACATTTTTGAGACCATTTATTACGCAGCCGTAACTGCTTCAAAAGATTTAGCAAAAGAAAATGGTCCTTATCAAACATTTAAAGGCTCTCCTATTTCTGAAGGTATTTTCCAGTTCGACATGTGGGGAGTAACCCCTTCTAATAGATGGGAATGGGATATTTTAAGAGAAGAAGTAAAAGAGCATGGTGTTAGAAACTCTTTATTATTAGCACCTATGCCTACAGCTTCAACAGCTCAAATCTTAGGGAATAATGAATGTTTTGAACCTTACACTTCGAATGTATATACTAGACGAGTACTTTCTGGAGAGTTTATTATCGTAAACAAACATTTATTAAGAGACTTAGTAAAACTGGGATTATGGAACGATAGTTTGAAGAATAAATTAATGGCTGCTAATGGCTCTGTTCAAAACATTGACGAAATTCCTCAAAACATAAAAGATTTATATAAAACAACTTGGGAAATTTCTCAAAAAGTATTGATCGACATGGCTGCTGATAGAGGAGCGTACATTGACCAATCACAATCGTTAAACATCTTTATGGAAAATGCTAATTTTGCTAAATTAACATCAATGCACTTCTATGGTTGGAAAGCAGGTTTAAAAACTGGTATGTACTACTTAAGAACAAAAGCTGCAACTGATGCAATTAAATTTACACTAGATAAGTCAGCTATAGAGGCTCCAAAAGCAAAAACAGAAGAGGAAAGACAAGCTGAAATCGCTTGTTCATTAGATGATCCAGATAACTGCGAAATGTGTAGTGGATGATCAAACAAACTTAACCAATCAACACAAGGCATAGTATTTAAATACTGTGCCTTTTTTTTGCTTGCATGGCACAATTCTTGAATTGTCTCTCCTCATGGAAAAAACTTTACTTTTAAACATCATTTTACTCATTAGTTTTAGCGGTTTTACTCAAAACAACCGTTTTCTAAATTCAATAGATAATCTAAAGTTTAGCCCTAAGGAAGTTGTCGTTAGAAATACGAATACAACCTTAGTGAAACTCAATTATCAACTAAAAATGTATGAAGGAAAACCAAAGAGTCTTAACCTTTCAAAAATGTTGAACTTCCATGCAAATGGCGCTGCACAGGAGGTTACTGCTTCTAGAAAACAACTCTTAATCAAAGTAAAACAGAACACTAAAATCAAAGACACCATTATTCTAAAGTATGCTTTTAAAAAAAGAGATGATATTCAATTTACAGATACCATTATCACTTTGAATTTTGATAAAATCCGTCAAAAAACATTAAATGAAATTGTAGTGGTAGAACCTATAATCAATGAGAACAAAGTTTCGATAATTAACTACCAAAAAATAGATTTTCTGTTAACTTTTAAAAATGGAAAACAAAGTTATCTATCTGAATATAGCGACATTTTATACCGTTCAGACTTCGATATCAGAGCAGATGGTCCTATAGAATACGCTTCTGGTTCTGTAAAAGGCAAATACCATGCTTTTATTGAAGGAGATGGTTACATCACGGTTTCTCTAAAAAACAACCCTGCGATTCAAACTACTAAAGCAGTAAAAATTAATCATAACGTGAAATACGTTTTAGACTTTGATAAAAGCTATATAGGTAGAAGAGGTAGGAGTGGCGATGATGGAACTGATGGACGAAATGGAAACACCTATAAAGAAGTCGTGAGCGAAAACTACAATATCTACAACAACATTTCTCATAATTCTATCGATGGGGAAAGTGGGAGAACAGGAGAAAATGGCAGAAGAGGTGCCCAAGGAGCTAATGCCTCTGAAGTCAATGTTTTTGTCAACATCGTGACTAACACAGAGGACCAACAAGCCTTACAAGTGAAAACCCAAAAAGGGAGCAGTTATTACACTAGATACCTTCCATTAAACAGCGACTTCTCAAGGCTTAAAATATACAACAGAGGTGGTGATGGAGGTCGCGGTGGTCATGGTGGTGACGGCGGCGATGGTGGTGACGGAAAAGCATTTACAATCATTGTAGAAAAAGAGAAGGAAGATCCTAATGACCGAAATAAAACAGTTGTAGAAAAGTCTTTTTACTATTACGAAGGAAATGGTGGTAATGGTGGCCACGGTGGTAATGGAGGTAACGGCGGAGACGGTGGCGATGGAGGTAATGTAAATATCTATTATGACCAAGCTTCTTCTGCTTATCTAGACCGCATTACAATTATTAACACTGGAGGCGATGGAGGTAGTCCTGGTTACGCAGGTGATGGAGGTGATGGAGGATGTAGAAAACGTCTATATGGCGAGGAAGTGATGAATAAAGGTAGAGATGGAAGAGATGGTGAAGATGGGGAGAGAGGTTATTCAGGAAGTAGAGGAAGAAAAGGAAATGTTAATTATATTCTACAATAGAAATGTATTTCTTTTCTTTGTGTAACAAAAAGACATTAATCTCGTTATAGTTACAACACACCAAACGATATGAAACGATACCTTATACCTATTCTTATTTGCTTGTTTGTAATTAGCCTTTCTTCTTGTAGGTTATTTAAAGGTAAAAACAAATGTGGCACATGCCCTTCATGGAAAGCGGATGTTCAACAAATTGATACACCTCAACAAGCTAAGGTTTAGTTTACAGACTACTAAATGAATAAAAACCTTGAAATCATTGAGCAGTTTCTTCCTGCAAATACAGGTAACTATGTTTTAGATTTACTCAAAAAATATCCTGTAAAATTTAAGATTGTTAAACCACGTAAAAGTAAATTAGGAGATTTTAAAGCATCTCCACAAACTGGTAATTGCCAAATAACAATCAACAATAACCTTGAACCTCTCAATTTTCTGATTACAACATTGCATGAAATTGCTCACCTGTATAACTGGAAAGAATATGGTAGAAATATCGCCCCACACGGAAAAGAATGGAAACAACAATACATTGCGCTATTTCAACCTATTTTAAATAATCAAATATTTTCTGAACAAGAATTAAGTATTTTAAGACAGCACCTCTCTAACCCTAAAGCTTCGAGTAGTGCCGATAAATCTTTGTCTAATCATTTTAAAAAACCCAATACCAAACACGTTAACGATTTACAGGCTAATCAGCTTTTTGAACTTAATGGAAAAATCTTTAGAATTGAGAAAAAACTGAGAACTCGCTACCTCTGTACTGAATTAAACAGCCAGAGAAAGTACTATGTTAACGGCCTAGCAATTGTTCAATTAATTAAACAATAAAGCAACTAACTTTCCGATTTAACGTTACTCTTTTACTATAAAAACGCTAAATTTGCATAATTTAACGTCAAACGAAGAGATTAAAAGATAACATGAGGAATCGATTACTGGGCATATTTCTTATTAGTATGATTAATTTTTCAGCATGGGCTTGTAGTCCTTATGCTGTTCCTACGCTGACCAATCAACAAATTGTTGGAACAGATTTAGTTCTAAATTGGACCAGTAACATTCCTTGGTCGTGTACCTATAAAATTACTACCGAAATTTCTTGTTTAAGCGGAACTCGATTATTGCCTTTACAAATCTCAGCCCCTATTTTTAAATCATCTGCCGCTCCTCAGGCCTACCCACAAGCACAAGTTATCGATATTAGCTCACTATGCAAAGGAGAGGTTTACCGTTTCCGAGCAAAAGATGGCGGAAGTGGCTGGACTCAATTTTATGAATTTACCATTGGCGATGCTTTTGAGGTCAATGTAACACCGGTAGATCCTATACTTTGTATTGGAGATTGTATTGATTTAACAGCTACGACACCAGACGCATGTAACCAAGTCTTTTATACTTGGAGTAACGGCTTAGGCTCAAGCTCAACAATATCTGTTTGCCCTACAACTACTACTACCTATTCGGTAACTGCATTAACCAATGGACTTTGTGGTCCTATTACAAGCACTGTTGATGTGACTGTAGAAGTTGTTGAATACCCTATTGGAGGTACAGCAAGCTCTTTTCCTGAGCACGTATGCGAAGGTGATCCATCCAGAATTAATTTAGTAGACTATCACGGTGACATCCAATGGCAAAGTGCACTTTCCAGCACAGGTCCTTGGACTGATCTTGTAGGAGAAACAGCCGACATTCACATTCCCTCCTCCACTATGGTTGACATATATTACAGAGCAGAACTTACCAACTACTGTGGATTAGAATACTCAACTGTGGCTGTTGTATATGCAGAACCCTACCCACAAATGCAATTCAACATACAAGATGGTTGTATTTATGACCCTGTTCAATTCCAGAATCAAACCACAATAGCCACAGGAAACATTATCAATTGGGTATGGGATTTTGGAGACTTTTCTTCTGGATTTTCCGAACATGAATCGCATTTATATGACCGTCCAGGAACCTATGACATCAAACTCACAGCAACATCCGACTATGATTGCATAAGCGAAACTACAGGACAAGTTACAGTAAACCCAAGTCCAATTGCTAACTTTGCGACGAGTAATGATTGCCAATATAATGAGATTAATTTTATTGATCAGTCTTATGTCGATAACCCAGATGATATTGTGACAACTATTTACGACTTTGGTGATCAATCAGCTTATGTTTCTGAAAACAACCCTGCTCACCTATATAACCAGCCTGGGAATTATAACATTACCATGATTGTAACGACCAACAATGGTTGTACAGATAACATCACTTTACCGGTGGAGATTTATCCTATCCCAATTGCTTCTTTTTCTGCTGATCAACAATGTGAAAATGAAGCGCCAACAAGCTTCACCAACCTTTCCTCAATAAGCTCCGGACAAATTGCTTTATACGATTGGAACTTTGCAGATGGAAACACTTCTACTTTCCCCAACCCGACCAACAATTACAGTTCAGATGGAATATACAATACTCAACTCATTGTACACTCTAATCACAACTGTACAGATACCATAGAAATCCCTGTAACTGTACTTAAAAAGCCTACCACCTATTTAATGGCCGATATTCCTGAAAGTTGCTCTCCTTTATGCGTAAACTTCACTGATTTTTCGCTACCTAATGCAACCAATATAGTCAATAGACATTGGACATTTGGAAACGGAGAAGAGTCGTTTGATCAAAACCCTAGTAGCTGTTTTTACAACGAAAGTAACACTGATGACATTACCTTTGATGTACAACTGATTACACGGAACGATTTAGGATGCTCAGATACTTTATTACTAACAGATTATCTTGAGGTCTTTCATAATCCTATAGCTCAATTTAAACCTGATCCTGAAGAAAAAAACATGTATCACCCAGAAATAGAATTTTTGAATTATTCTACAGGAGCAATCAATTATATTTGGGACTTTGGAGATGGAAACACTTCATTCGATTACGAACCAGTAAACAGCTATCCTGATACGGGACTTTACACCATAGAACTAGTTGCCTTAACCAACAGAAATTGCAAGGATACAACGTATGAAAACATTAGAATTTTACCTACTGTAAACCTTTATATGCCAAGTGCTTTTACCCCAAATGGCGACGGCGTAAATGATTTCGCAATCTTAAAAAGCTATGGAATTGTGGACCAAGGATACAACTACTATGTTTTCGATAGATGGGGAACTCTAATTTTTTACACCAACGACATCACCAAAGGTTGGGACGGGACCTACAAAGGTGAAGTAGCCCAGCAAGACGCCTATTTATACCGAATTGAATGTATAGATATTTTTGGAGAATCCCATTCTAAAAGAGGGCACATTAACCTATTAAAATAGAATTGATGCGATTATTATATTTACTATTTGGATTATTTTGGTTTCAGGCAATCATTGGCCAATGCCCACAAACTGCTATTGCCAATGTGACCGAACCTACATGCGCAGGAAATAACGGAAGCATAGAAGTTATAGCAACAGGAGGTACTGCTCCCTATGAATACAATATTGACGGAGGGCCAAATCAAACCTCTAATCTATTCAGTAATTTAGGTTTTGGAGGGTACACCATCCAGGTAATTGATGCCTCTGGTTGTGTTTACACGCTACAATCTGTAGTAAACTATAAGCCTGTTTCAATACAAACATTAACCTTATCTCCCACCTGTAAAGATTACTTAGCTGGATCAGTAAACATTATGGCGCAAGATGGAGACCACACCTATGAATACAGTATAGATGGCGGAACTACATGGCAAAGCTCCACTCCTGTTCAAGGCTTGGATTCTGGTTATTATAATTTAGTTATCAGAGATGGAGTAGGATGTATGGACGACTCTGTGATTCATATAGGTTACTCCTCTATCGATCCGATCATTACAACTACCAATGAATTATGTGATGGAACTATGGGAACCATTAATGTTAGTTTTCCAAACGCAGGAAGCTACGACTACACCATAGATGGAGGTTTAACCACTCAAACCACAGCCACCAATACCTATACCGTAACTGGAGGTTCCTACTCTTTTCAGGTAACCAACGCCGTAGGATGTTTAGAAACTGTTCCTGTTTTTGTCGATGCAGATTCTATTCACGGCTCTATTACTAATCATACCAACGAAACTTGCAACTATATGAATGGAGCTTTCAATGTCGCCATCACTGACGCTATTCCTCCTGTTGAATACAGTATTGATAATGGAGCTACTTTTGGAGCATTGAATACGTTTTCCGACTTAGACAATGACTTGTATTTTGTTGTAGCTCGTGACAGTAGAGGGTGCCTTTATGAAAACCCTGTAGAAATCATTAATAATGGAGGTGTAGAACTAAGCTTATCCAACGATACTGCTGCAATCTGTTTAGGAGAGGTAGCTACTATTTTATCATCAACGTCTGCACCTAATTGCACCTATCAATGGAGCAACGGGCAAGGAACTGATACCTTAATTCAGGTTTCTCCTCCTCAAAACTCCAACTATGAATTGGTTGTTACTGATCCTACCGGCTGTACGGACACCGCTAATGTAGCCATTATTGTTCATCCTATTCCTACCGTTAACCTCTCTTTACCCTCCATCGATTTATGCCCATACGACTCCATCCTTCTAACGGCTTCTGGAGCTACCAACTATGTATGGAACACTGGAGATACCACAGCAAATCTTTATGTAAAACAACCGGTAACTGGTGCTTATATTAAAGTAATAGGCTCTTCTTTTGGATGCAGTAACACCGACTCTACCCTCGTCAATATTGGGGGAGTAAACGCCTCAATATCACAAAATCAAAACATCTGTCTGGGAGACAATATCAATCTTTTTGTTAATGCCACTGGAACCAACCTTACCTATCAATGGAGCGCTGGATCTAGCAATACATTCTATCAAAACGTTTCGCCTACATCTACAACCAACTACCAAGTCATTGTTACAGACTATCTTGGCTGTAAGGACACTGTTAGTTCAACTGTTTTTGTTGACCTTACAACCAATTTAGAAGCTATACCAAGTACGATCAATGGCTGTACTGGTGACGAAGTCACTTTATCTGCCAATGGAGCCAATAATTACATCTGGAACAATGAAGATTCAACGACTTCAATTACATTCAACTTAGCGCAAAGCACAACTGTTGAACTTGTTGGTTATAACGGTGCATGTAGTGAGGTTATTTCTATCCCTGTAATTGTAAGACCTACACCTAGCGTTATGGCCTCTTCTAACACTACGAGTATTAATACTGGGGATCAAATTACTTTTGATAACACTGGTTCTAATGCTACTTACACCGAATGGAATTTTGGAGATGGTTCTACTTCTATTCTTGACCACCCAGTACATACCTTTAACTTTCCTGGAGCATATCATGTTATACTAACTGGATTTATTGGTGAATGTACAGCAACTGATACTTTATTGGTTTATGTTGGCTTTGCTGGCGTGGAAGAATTAGCCTATAAAATTCAAATGGGACCTAACCCAACCAACGGTCTTTTTAATGCTTCTATCTTTTTACAACAAAATGCATCGTTAACAGTCGACATTTATTCTATCACAGGAGAAAAAATCTTTTCAGAGAACATTCAAGACGCTCATGAAATGACCATTTCTCATGATTTTAGCGGTTACTCAAAAGGTATTTACATTTTAGATTTTGGAATTGATGGGACACATCTTATTAAAAAATTAATTGTCAATTAATGCCTATACTTAAAAGCATCGTTTTTTGTTTTTTGTTACTCTTCTTTTTGAAGAGTAATCATGCCCAAAACGCTTTTTTTATCCCTAATCAAGGGCAGGTCACTAATCAAAATAACAGCCCAGTTGACGATGTATTATACACATTGGTCACCCCACATTACAATGTTAATTTTTACATTAACCATTTCGCTTACGAAATCTTTTCTCCACACCAAAATGGAGTTCAAATTAATAGAGTGGAGATTTGGCCTCAAACCCTTTCTTCAAACCTTTCAATCTTACCTTCTAAAGCCACAAATAGAACGCATAATTTTTACCAAGCCAATAAGCATACAGAAACAATAAAAGAGTTTGAAAAATTGACTTATAAAAACGTTTGGAATGGTATAGATATTGAATTTTTTATCGCAGATCAGCAACTAAAATATAATTACATTGTAGCTCCTCAGGCCCCCAACACTATTACACTCGAAGTAAAAGGAGCACAACCCAACACCCTTAATCAAGAAATCTCTTATTTAAACCAAGGAAAAACACTATTAAATGAACGTTTTCCCACTTGTTATTGGGAGGGTGAAAATGACAACTTATTAGCAGATCTTAACATCATTAGTCAAAACACCAAGATACAACTGCGCTACCCTGCTCAAAGAACCAAAACCTTAATCATAGACCCAATAGCATACAGTGAACAAACCACTTCATATTACGGTGGTATTCACCAAGATTTTGCTGAGGATATTGTATTAAATCACCATCATGAAATCTTATTGACTGGATACACACTAAGTCTAAACAACATTGCTACAACTGGTGCGCATCAACAGTTTATTGATAATGTAGACAGTTATATCGCAAAGTTTGACTCTTCTGGAAATCGTTTGTGGGCAACTTACTTCGGAGGAAATGACTTTGAACGCTCATACGCCCTAGCAATTGACGACAATGATAATATTATTTTATCTGGCAACACCATGAGCATTAATGGTATTGCTACCCCTGGTGCTTACCAAAACTCCCTGCAAAGCGTAGATGATAATTTCATCGCTAAATTTACGACTAATGGTACGTTAAGCTGGGCCACTTATTTTGGCGGTAACAATCATGATTTTATTAGCGCTATTGCCACTGACCATCAAAACAACATTTATTTTACAGGCCATACAGCAAGCAACAATTACCCCCTAACACCTGATGCTCATTACGCTACTTTTTCGAACACTGAAGTCGCTTATTTTACGAAAATATCTGGTACTGGACAGTTGCTACACAGTTCTTTTCTTGGAAATGGAGAAGGAAAAGGAAATGCAATAGAAATCTATAATAACGTCATTTATATTGCTGGTGCTACAAGAGCTCTCACCAACATCAGCTTTTTGAACAGTCATCAAAACACCATAGGTGGCGATTGGGATGGTTTTCTAATGAAACTTAGTGCTTCCAATTACCAACCTTTGTTTGGAACTTATTACGGAGGAATCTCAGAAGATAAATTCAACGGCATGGCTATTTCTGAAGGAAATATTTACCTAGCGGGATACACCAACAGTTCAGCTGGAATTGCCAACAATAATGCTTACCAAGCTTTAAAAGCAAGTTATGAAGACGGTATGCTTGTTGCTTTCGATACGCTTGGTAACCATTTATGGGGCAGTTATTACGGTGGAAATGGAACCGACTACCTCAACGATTTAAGCATTGAAAACGACAATATTTGGGTTGTTGGAGCTTCTACAAGCAATAACTTATCTGTTGATTCTTCTTCTTTTCAACAACAAACCAATGGTGGTTACGATATTTTATTAACCAACTTTACAACCAATGGAACGCATCAATGGACTTCCTATAAAGGTGGAAGTTCGGATGACTATGCAAACGCTATTGCTATCAATTCCTCTTCAAGTTTCTTCTATTGTGGAAATACAGGAAGTAACAACAATTTTACGACAACAAATGCTCACCAAGTTTATTATGGAGGAAATGCTTTTGATGGTTTTTTATCTAAAATTTGCCAACCTCAATATCCCACTTATTTATCTGAATTAAATGACACCATTAGCTTTTGTATGGGTGATTCTGTTACCATTAATAGCATTAACAGTTTTTCCAATTATTTATGGAGCAACGGCAATACTCAAGCTAACATCACCATTAAAAGCCCTGGTGATTATTTTTTACAAACAGTTGATAATTATGGTTGTCCTGGCCGTTCAGACACCTTAACTGTTATTGTGTTTTCTGACACAGTTACTATCCAAAACAGCTCTGAATTTCTGTGTGAAAATGATTCTGTATTATTGGCTCTTCCTATAGGTTACTCTGGTCATTATTGGAACAACAGTTCCAACTTAGACAGTCTATATATTCAGCAAACGGGGGACTATTGGGCAACTGTTGTGGACAATAACGGCTGTGAATTTATATCTGATACTGTGACTATTGGTTCATCTGTTCAAGCTTATTCTATCAACATATTGGGAAGTCCAATTATTTGCTCTGGTAATGAAGTTATTTTATACATTAACTCCTCTGGATTAGCCAATTACAGCTGGAGCAACAATGCACAAACGCCTTCTGTTAACATCAATACTCCGGGTGATTACTGGCTAACGGGAACCAATATCGAAGGCTGCCCTATTTATTCCGATTCGGTAACAGTTGTTGTCTCTAATTTTCAAAATCAAAACGTGAGTCTTAACCTTTCTGACTCTGTAGAAATTTGTGAGGGTAATGGAGTGCAAATTAATGTCAACGAGCCTTTTGTTAGTTACGAATGGCAAAACGGCTCTACAAATAGTCTTTTTAATGCCACTCAAGAAGGATTGGTTTATGTTTCTGTTGTTGACACGAATGGCTGTACTTCAAGATCAGACACTGTAACTATAAGTTATTTTGACACTCAAGAAATTCATGTAAATTATCATGAGCCGCTCACCATTTGTGAAGGTGATAGCCTTTATGTATCTACCAACGATAGCCTTTCTCAAATTGAATGGTACAATGGCTCTTCAACACAAGGGAATTGGGTGGATGACAGCTTAGTTTATTATACAGCTTATGACCTCAATAATTGCCTACTCTACTCCGATACCGTTTCAATTTCTACCCACGCTCGTTTTACTCCTTCGATAAGTGTTTTGGAAAATCCTTATTTCTGCAATAATGCACCAGTACTTCTTCTTGCAGCTTCTGATTCGAGTACTTGGAACACCAACACAATGAATGATTCTATCTTCATCTCTAACGATGGGGCTTATTTTTACACGTTATTAGACACAACTGGTTGTATTTGGAACTCTGATACACTAACCATTGATTTTATCGCTCCAAAACCATCAAACATTGTTTTAGACCAGCAAGAGCTTTGCATTGGAAACTCTGTTATACTGCAACAAGCTAACAATGGTGATTTTATTACTTTTTATTGGAATGATTCTATCTATTCAGAATCTTTTAGTTTGGTTTTAGATTCTGCTCAAACAATATATGTCTCACTGGAAGATCTTCATTATTGTCATGTTGAAGACAGCATTGATGTAATAGCTGAAAAATGCTATAGTAACACTTTAATCTATCCTAATCCTGCTAAGGACTTTCTTAAGATAGAAAGTCCTAATAAAATTCAACACTATACACTATACAATAGTTTAGGAAGCTTGGTTGATAAGCAAAACATCAACCTCAATACTTTTTCGATTGCTCTTCACACATTCGAAACAGGAATTTATTTTATTGAACTGCATTCCTCTATAGGTCGAGAAACGTATAAGTTTGAAGTGATTCGATAAGGTTTTCTAAAGCCTTTTAGTTAGACGGCAGCTATTAGCTAAACATTAATTGTTTTTTCCCGCTTCTTTTTAATCTGCGCTCTTCTTTTTAAAGCTTTTTGTTGTGCCTCTCTTACAAAGTCTTTTAATTCAATAGATGCGTTATTCTGAGCTATTACCTTCAAGACTTCTATACCTTTGCTATAATTCTGAATATAATATTTTGGCATCTTGTTGTAGGCTGTAGAATAAAAATTGAAACAATAGGTATGTCTTGTCCAACTTCCTCCAGACCTACTAGCTATACCTCCTCCCATTTGAGCAACTGAACTTAATGTTATTTTGTTTATTGTATCCAACGGGTATTTTCTCCATATTTTTAAGACGATAAATTGAGACAGAATTTGAAGTTCGCCATCCTTTATGCGAATTGCACTCTGATGTACGAATAGTCCTATTGAAACCAATAAAACAATACTTCCTAGGTATAAATTTAGAGCAGCCAATCCAAAAGAGGAAAAAAAAAGAAGAACAGCCCACCCTATATATGCTTTTGTATAGCGCTTATACACTTTTTCTAAGTTATTTATGCTTTTACTTTCTATATTTTGCTGGTATTTCATCTTCCATAAAGTCCGGAACAAAAAAAGGTGGAGCTGGCGGACCTTTATGAGGTCGCTGTATTTCTTCAAATCTGAAATTGGACATTACACGATAAAACCATTTTCTTAATTCACCAGGGGTCGTCATCAATTTAGGACGCTTTAAACTCACGGAGTTATCATCAGGATTTAATTCCAATTCTCCTGTAAAAACAAAATAATACTTAGCAAGATTATTAGGATTGGGATCTTCTTGAAACATTGAAAAACCACAATTAAAACTAAACTTATAAGCGGTTGCAGTATATCTTATTTTTTGGAGTGCCAGGTAAGGAAAAAATTTGGGATACAAATTTGCATGTTGTGTCATTCTATTTACCCACTCTTTTCTTTCATCTTTTGACATGCTAGCAGTGTCTATGTCTATAAATGAAAAATCATTTTGTTGAAGTAGTTGAAACAAGCTATCGGCATAATTTAATACTAAACTTTTCTGCGATGGATTTAAAACTATGGCTTCATTTGAAGTTTCACTTTGTTGAGCGACTAGCATTAAACTCCATAAATTCAAGAGCAACGTCAGTCTTAAAATCTTTTTTCTCATCTATAACTCTTTTTCAACCTACGCAACTCAACTGCTTGCTTTCCCAATCACATTTGCGATTACTCCAAGCCCCTTGGTAATTTCTTCCATTTGCAACAAAACTTGAGCGGTTTGATTATCTTCTCCTAGACCACTCATCTTTTGGGACTTTTGATATACCTCTTTTATTACTTGCCAACGTTGAGCTTCCTCTGGAGAAAGCATCCCTTGCAATTCTTTAAATTTTAGCATATTTGCCTCTGCTCCAGTTGTTAACGTCTGGGATTCATTTTCATAATGCGATAAAATAACGGTCTGCAATTCTTTATCGTTCATGATAGGAACTAGTTTTTCTACAATTTTATTCATATCTCTATACGAACCTTGTAGTTTAAACGGAGGCTCTGTTCTGTATTTATCTTCCTGACCTGCCGAAGCAATGTATTGCGCATTGACTTTTGTAAGTGTATCTCTTACCTGAATTACTTTTTCTAATAAGGCTGTATACTCTTTTATTTCTTGTCCCGAATGATTCCCCTCAAACGCGATCCCTTCTTGCGATCCTGTTTCTACTACTTTCAAAAAGGCGTAAACATCTTTAAAACTTTTGGCTACCAATCGTTGTAACACAGGATTAGATGTTAAACTATTTTCTATATAACTTAAATTAAACACGGCTGCTTTTCCTCCTGTAATATCTCCCAAGTTGTATATATCAGCACGATTGGAAAGCATATCGGGAATTTGAAATTTATCGCCACTTTCTGTATAAGGATTTCCAGCCATAACAATGGCTACTTTTTTCCCTCTTAAGTCATAGGTTTTACTCTTTCCTTTGTAAACTCCCTCTATTTTACGCTGCGCATCACATAAAGAAATAAACTTTTGTAAAAACTCTGGATTACAATGCTGAATATCATCTAAATAGATCATAACATTGTCTCCCATTTCGAATGCTAAATTGAGTTTTTCGATCTCTTCTTTTGCACTTGCGTTAGGCGCCTCAGCTGGATCTAAAGAAGTAACTTGATGTCCGATAGTTGGCCCATTAATTTTCATAAACACTAAACCTAAACGATTGGCGATATACTCCATTAATGTTGTTTTCCCGTAACCAGGAGGAGAAATTAACAATAACATCCCCATAAGGTCTGTTCGTTTATTCTCTCCAGCCGCTCCCATTTGCTTCGCAAGGTTATCTCCTATTAATGGGAAATACACTTCATCTATCAGTTTATTACGGACAAACGACGTCATTACTTTGGCCTTAAATTCATGTAAACGAAGCTCGTCTTTAAATGCGTGAATGATCTCTTTTTTTAGGGTTTGGTATTGCTCAAACTTTGGAACACTTACCGTTTTAAAATCATACATTTTTGCATAAAAGCGATTGTAGTCAAAATCATAATCTGCATCAACGACAGTATGATTTCCTTGAAAACCGGTTAATTTCTGCCCTGTTTTTACTTTAATCACCTTTGGCTTATCTTGATCTGAAGATATTACTGAAATTGCAACCTCTTCTACATAAGCTTTTAAGTGCATATTCTTTGGAGTCGCTTCTAAATATGCATTTAACCAATTTTGCATTAACAAAATCTGACTGACTGCAGATGCATCAACAGAATTTAAAGATTGATTGAATATTTTCTTTGCATTTACTTTAGTTAAATAGAGGTTAAACTGATCGTACAGTTCTAGCGCTTCCTGACTCAGGATAAATTGATCTCCTCGACACACTTCTTCAAACAGATAATTTGCAGCATCAGTTATATTTGCCGCTGTATAGAGGTTGGTTTCCATCACAAAAGACTCCATCAGTTGAACCAGAGTTGTTTTTAGCTGTTTAAATTCATTGGTTTCGGGGAAAACTTCTATGACAACTCCTGCTGCTTTTAATCGAGCATTTAGCGCTTCTTTTTGTGGTACATCAATATATTTTTCCCAGAAAAACTTTGCGCAAGCTCTTTCATAACTGCTATACACCAATAAATCAGCATGTTTAGCTATAGTTAACGCTGTTTTAAGAATCAAATGAGCATCTACATCATGAATTCCTTTGGCATAGCCTTCCTCATATTTACTAGCCATTAGCTGCTGCACAATAGCCAATTGCTCTTTTTCTTCAAGCATTAAAAATTCAGTTTCAGAAACGGGCTCCTTGATGGCTAGTTTCTGTAGAATTTGATAGGCTAAATACTCCGCTCTATATACCTGTTTATTTTCTGAAATATAAGCTTGATCCCAAACGGATTCTGTTGCTAAAAACTCTGGATTAGTTACAGGCTCAAAATAATTCGTTCCTGTTAAATGAAAACACATTTCCCCATTTTTTAAAACAATGGTTAAATCCAACGGTTGGGTATTGACCGAAAATTGATGCTTCCCCATCTGAATAATATCTTTCCCATCAACAAACAGCTCAGTTTTATCTTTTAGCTGTCGGAGCGCATCTTCTTTTACGGTTTTAAACTGACTTTGTACATCATCGGCCTTAACAGCATCTTTTAATTCGATTAATTGCGCTATAATATCACGGATTTTTCCAACCATGATATCAGAAGCAAAATAGCCATTTATTTCGACTGGTGTTTTAAAATTGGCTACCCTATTTTTAATCCCTTTTAGTATTCTCTCCGCCGATTGTTGTAGTGTAGTAGCGCGTTTATTACGACTTTCAATTAAAGCAATTTTTCGCGATTCAAAGGCGTTGTATACTTCTTCACGTTTCTCTCCTACCAGGGTAATAAACTCATCAAACTCCGAAAACTTACCCTCTAGCTCTTCGAGTTGCACCATGAGTTTGGTTAAATACTCATCACATTTTTCAGGAGTTTCAGAAATATCCAAAAAGTTAACCACACTTTGACTAATTAACTTAATTTGACTATTGAACTCTGCCTTTCCTTCTCGTCCTAATAATACTTTACGTTTTTTCTTAAGTGCTGCATTGATTTGGTTAAACTGTGCATAAATATCAGAAATAGCGTCGATAATCTTAGTTGTTTGCGTAGCATCCTCAATTTTTAAATTACTAACAATCTCTATCAACAATTCCAACTCAGCAGAAACCGCTAAAACTTTATTTTCTAATTCATTAGCATCTACAACTTTCTCTAATTGACCAATTGTTGTTTTTAAACCGTCTACCTTAACTAAATAGGGAGCAAGCGATTTCTCGTCTAACAAAAACTGAACACAACGCTGTGATATATCTTCTTGATGTTGGGCTATTTGCTGATCTAATTCCTCTACTAAATCAACTTCAACATAACGTAATTCTTTTAATTGTATAATACTTCCTCTAACGCCTCTTATCTCTCCCAAAACCTCAACAAAATGATCAATTAAATCGAAGTTTTTAATTTTAATCGCACGCAATAAGTTTGCTACAATTTCTTGTGTTCTTTGTGTTTCTTCTAGTGTATGTTGTTTTACTTTTACAACTTTATCAAACTCATCAATAGCTGAGGAAGCTGATTCTTTAATCGCTACTAAAGGCTCATGAATATCGGCTACTGTTATGCTATCAATCCAATGATAAGTATCCAAGACATCGTTGGCTCCCTTTACAATATCTAGGTATAAATTGGCGTAAGAATCTTCTTTGTAAATCAAACGAATCACCTCATTACATTCTGACATTGCTTTAACAATATCTTTATTTCCTATCTTTTGTAATTCAGAATCGTTTTTTTCTGCTGGAACGAAACTATGATCTAAAAATGGTGTTTGCCAAATTTGAACCGCGTGATGCTTTTTTTGTTCATCATCATTCTTAAAGAAACACATTTCTCCATTGTCAAAAATAGAATAACCGTGGCAAATAATAGGGGTTTCTACTTTCTGTTCAATAATGTTGTAACTTAACAAGATATATACTCCTGACACTTCATTGTAAAACACATAAAGAAAATCCTCACCATTGGGTGATGCAATTCTTTTTTCGAAAATCATATTTTCTAATTGATTTTCGAACAGTTTATATTCCCCTGATTGCAGGTAGTAACCTTTAGAAAAAATCAGTCCATGGTCGTCTGGTAGTAACACTCCTGATTTTTCTAATGCATCTATCCGTGTAACCGTTTTGATTTTATTGTTAAAAACCAAATAGCGGAACTCTTTTTCTTGATAGGGTTGTATTTTTAAAACAACTAGATTTCCAACTACAGCGTAGTAAACTAAAGCATCGTCTAAGGTTTGGTCTTTATTCGCTACTGGCTCTGTATAAATGCCTTTTCCTGAAGCGGTATTGTCTTCAATTTTTATTGTTAAATCCCCTCCTACTGTTTCAACAAAAACAAGATCTTCGATAGAAATATGTGGATGTTCTCCGCTTACATGCTGGTCTCTTGTTGTTTTGATCCATTGAAACTCATGTTGTTCAGGATATGCAAGTTCGTATTCAGAACGGTTATCAACATAAATTAATTGTTGGCCTTTAACATTCCATTTAAATGCCTTAACATCGTTTACAGAATTTCCTACTTGAAAGACAAAATACAGGAAAGGACCTTGTTCTACAAACTTTAAAAACTCTGCATTTTTATAATACTTATAAAGATTATGAAAATCTGTTTGAAACGCTTCGTCGTTAATTAAATCATACGCAATTGGAGTAAAGTTATGATCGGCATACGCATACAGACTAAAAACATCACTGATCTTAATTTCAGTTCGAAGGCCTATATGTACATTGTACCCAAAAATAAAGGCGTCTCCAACTGGAACCATATCACGAGGTAAACAATTGTTTTCTGTAGTAATTCGCTCAGTAGAGACTAATGCTGTTTCTATGGCTCCAAAAACATTTTTACGTTCAACATTTAACGCGTGTAATTGCTCTTGTAATTGCTTTCCATGTTTAGATAAACGATCCCTAATGATTTCGTAAGTACCGCCCTCCAATTGTATTTCTTCGTTACGCTCCATGGCTTTATCTTGCTTGGTCTGCTCCTCTTTAGTCCAGTTAAGTATTCAGGAACAGTTCCTATTTTCTTTCTCCTGTTTATTAACACACGATGAACTCCATTAAAAACATAGAAAAAGGTATTGATTTTCTCTTGATGAATAACCCAGCAGTATCAACTGCTGGGCTGAATAAATTATTTGATGATTTTTACATCAAATCCTTGGCATTGGTATCTCCTAAACCTGTTTTAGCAACAAATTCAATTAACTGTGATAACAATCCTTTATCTTTTGACGATTGTGAGTCGTTCATTAACTTAAACAATAAAGAAGAAACGGTAAAGTTTTTAATATCCTCTGATCCTAATCCAGATTGAGCAATTAATCCTTTTATCTTATCTACAACAGTACTCCCATCTTCTGTATTCATCAATTGATTTTTTACCTCATTAATGACAGTACTTTTATCTGAGTATTGATCGATAGCTTTGGCATTTGAAATCGCTCCCATAATCTTATCAAAGAATACTGGCTCTCCACCAACGATATCGATATTTGCTGATTTTAAAGCACTTGACAACACTTCTGCTTGAGCAGCTGCAATATCTTTTTGGATATTAATTTGTGCTAATTCTATTTCTTTTTCTTTAGCTAATTTCAACTTAAACTCTTCATGCTCTTTACCTACACCATCAAGTTTTTTCATAGCTGCAGCTTTCTCCTCAATTCCTTTTGCTTCTGCTTCAAACTTTTTAGTCATTACATTCGCTTCTGTTAAGCCTTTTTCTTCCTGCGCTTTAGCTTTAGCTTTGATAACGTCAGCCTCTGCAACACCGATATTTGTATTCGCTTTGGCTTGAGCCATTGACTTCATCTCAATTCCTTTCGCTTCTGCTTCTGCTGTTGCTTCAATCACAGCTGCCTGCGCATTTCCTTGTTCTTCGGTTCCTTCTGCTTTAGCTTTCATCACTTTAGCTTCCGACAATCCAATTGCTGCTTTTTGAGTAGCTTCGGCATCTGCTAAAATTTTAATTGCTTCTGCTTCTTGATTAGCTGCTTGCATTTTAGCTTCTGCATCTATAATACGTTTCTTTGCTTCATATTCGGCTGCTTGTTGTGATGCTTCGGCTGCTTTTATTTGTTGAACTAATTGCTCTTGAGCTAATTTTTCAGCATTGGTAATTGCAACCGATTTTAAACGATCTGCTTCTGCAAATGCTTTGGTATCTTTTATTTTTTCTTCTTCATCAACAACTGTCTTTTCAATTGCAACACGTTCTCTAATCGTTTCTTGAATGTTTTTACGTTCTACCTCTATTGCTTTTTCTTTTTCAATTTGAGCTAAGGTCACAATACGTTCTCTTTCGTTCATTTCAAGCGCTCTATCTTTTTCTACACGCTCGGCCTCCACAGCCATTGTTCGCTCTTTATTCTTTTCTGCTACAACAATTTGTCTGTTTTTATTCTCCTCTGCAACTTGAACTTCTTCGTCGGTAGCTATTCTAGCTTTTTCAGCTTTAAGACGCTCTTCTTGATTAACCTTTTCTATTTCAGCTGATTCTCTAGCTTTGATATTGGCAATTTCACGTGCTTGCTTCTCTTCTTTTTCAGCCAATTGACGTTCCATTTCCAAAATAGCTTCTCGTGTTTCTACATTTTGCTGTGTGATGATTTTTTCCTCATCTCTTTGGATTTGATTAGCTAAAATCTTTTGTTTAGCTGTTAACTCTGTAATTTTCTTAATCCCTTCAGAATCTAAAATATTATTTGGACTTAGTGCATTGATATTTGTTTGCTCTAAATAATCAATTGCTGCATCATCTAATCGGTAACCGTTTAAATCTGTTCCAATAATATCGATAATGGCTAATTTAAATTTTTCACGTTCGTTGTATAAATCAACAAAATCGATCTGCTTTCCTACGGTTTTTAAAGCTTCAGAAAACTTTGCTTCAAACAGTTCTATTATTGCTTGTTTTGATGCTGCTCTAGCACATCCAACTGATTGTGCAACCTTTATCACATCTTCTATTGATTTATTTACGCGAACAAAAAAAGCTACTTTAATATCAGCACGCATATTATCGGCACAAATTAAACCATCCGAACCACTACGTTCAATGACAATGTTCTTTAAGGAAATATCCATGATCTCTAATTTGTGTAAAACGGGGATCACTAAAATACCTCCAAACGAAACCTTGGTTCCGCCAACACCTGTTCGCACTAAAGCTTGCCCTTGTGCAGCTTTTTTATAAAACCTAGAAATAATTGCAAAAGTCCCTAATAAGACTACTGCGATAACAATTGTAACAACTACAAAAACGTTTCCAAATAACTCTGATGTATCCATGTTTTTTATCTATTTATTTTTTATTAATGATTATACTTTTCTACGAGGAAATAATCCTCTTCTTTAATGTGGTCTAAGACCAAAACTTTATCTCCTTTTTTTACAGACGCTGCACTTTCGTGTGTTTTAATAAAAATGGTAAAGAATGACTCTCCAACCATTACATCTGCTTGTCCTTTTTGAGTTGAACTAGCCCCTAATCGAACCTCTCCAATAGCGCCAATAAGATCATCTTCATCACTTTCTTTTTCTAATACTGCAAATAGTTTTACAAAAGGTGTTGTAAAGATTTTTGCAACAAATAAACTCACAATAAAGATGGGAACTAACAAGGCTAAACTGAGGAGGAATGAAGTATTTCCTAAAATGTGATTAGACATTACCGACAACACCCACATTGGTATAGCCAAAAAAGTTAAAAACACCATAAAAGGAATTTTACCCAAATTAAAAAAGGCTAATATTTTATTTAAGGCAAATAAATTTGAGGCTGAATTCCCTTCTACTTCAATATCTGCATCCACATCTATGTCAGCGTCTATCTCTACATCAAAGTCTAAAAAATCGGTATCAACTGCTCCGATCAAGACAATCAACCAATAGAACAGTACCAACACAAAAAGGGTTGTCGGGATAAAATTTACTCCCGAAAAAACAATATTTATTAATTCGTTCATTGTTCTTTTTATTGATGTGAGAAATTAATCAAATCAGAAGCGTGCTCTGACAATAACAGACTCAAAGAATTTATACTTCCTTCAAGTTCGTTAAGATCTAAATTCTCCAATTGCAAGGTATCTCTAAAAATAACTTTGGTTCCTGTTTCATCTAATGTAAACGCTCCATGAATAATTGTTCTATTTTTTTCTAATAAAAACTTCAATGCCTCGATATTTGAAGCATCTATTTCAAATAAAAATTGTTCTAAAATCAATATGGGGTTGGCACATCCAATCACTAAATTTTGCAATCCAAACTCTGGTTGATTGATTACAAAAACTTCGTCATCTGCATTTTCAAAGGTAATGTTATGCTCCAACTCTATTAAGTAGTTTTTTATCTTTTCGAAATGTGTCTTCATTGGTTTATTTTTATCTTTTTTCTTGTTTATAAATGTAATCTTTTTTTGTTTTGTTTTAGCTTTTTTTCATCATTTCTACTCTGCGGTTTGATTTTATTAATTTTTGTGCTTTTTCTCATTTTTTTCATCCCCCGACATCAATCAATAAATTTTCCAATTTCCTTTTTTGTAGTAGGTATACAACACTGGGTTAAACAAGGTATTGACTGCTGTATTTGTAGTATCCACCATCGGCTTCCCAAACAATGTTATTGCTTTTGAAGCATCATTATTCAACCATTCTAAATCAAGTTTATCATAATCAAAATTAATCATCTTTTGTTTTAGCGCTGTTGAAGAATACTGTTTACTTCCCATAATCCAACCCCACTCTCCCATGGTTAAAATTTGACTATGCAATGGCAATGTATTAAACCCACCTGCTCGCATGCTTTTTTCAACACAATAAAATGCTTTACTAGCATAATAAGGGCTCCCCGCCTGAGTTATTATCGCTCCACTTTTTGTTAATCGTTGACTACATAAGAAGTAAAATTCTCTGGTATATAATTTATTCAAATCTACATTGTTAGGATCTGGTAAATCAATAATAATAACATCATACAATATTTTATTATGTTCTAAAAACTGAAAAGCATCTTCGTGTTTAATCGTTACTTTTTGATGGTTTAAAGCTCCCTTATTCATCTCAAGAAACAACTCATTTTCCTTAGCCAGCTCTGTCATTTTCGGGTCTAAATCAACTAACGTTATCTCTTCTATGTCTTTATAGTTTAACAATTCTCGCACTGCACATCCATCTCCTCCTCCTAATACTAATACTCTTTTTTTGTTTTCTACAACATTAACTACTGGATGCACCAAAGGCTCATGATACATATATTCATCAAAAGAGGATAATTGTAAATTTCCATTAATAAACAACGAGTAATTATCCTGCCATTGAGTCATGACTATTTTTTGATATTGTGTTTCTGTTTGGAACACTATTTTATCTCGATATTTTTTTTGATCTCCATACAACACTATTGGTTTAGCAAAATACAATCCTACAAAAATTACAACTCCAACAACCATAAACCAAACCGTTAATATTTTTCTATATTTTTCACTGATTACTTTTCTTAGGTATAAAAAAGTAAACAATGCTACTGTAAAATTTAACAGTCCTAAGACAAAAGGAGTATATGTTAATCCTAAAAAAGGCATACCTACAAAAGCAAAAAACAATCCACCGACTAAGCTCCCATAATAATCTTTTTCTAAAACTGAAGCTACATTTACTTTTAGCTCTTCAAACTCCTCATTTAATCTTGTTACTAAAGGAATTTCTAAGCCTATTAATAACCCCACAACAATAGACAAGGCGTAAATAAATACTGGAGAATATCTCCCATAGGTAATGTATACAGCTAACGCACAAAAAGAAACTAAAAAGGAAAGAATCAGTTCTAAGTAAATAAACTTAACCAACAACTCTTTTTCTATCAACTTGCTTAACCGACTTCCAAATCCCATTGCAAAAAGCATGGTGGACACAATTAAAGCAAATTGAACTACAGCATTCCCAATAAAATAAGAAGCTAACGTTGATAAGACATATTCTGCTACAATACCACTTATTCCTGTAGCAAACAATGCTATTTTAAGAACTGCCGACTTTCGTTTATTTGTTTGATCTACTACGCTCAATTTATTTTCTTTTTTTAAAGCGTCCAATCCAATAATATAGAGCATCCTACATAAGCAAACGCTTCTACTAATCCTGCTCCAACATTAGGCTTCTCCTGATTCACCAATTCATCTGTTAGTTTTTGCCCTGGCAACAGCAACTTATCTGCCACCACCCTTACAACTGGTAAAATGGCTAATGCAATAACAGAGTTATACAAAATAGAATAAGCCGAAACCTCCCAAGAAATAAAATCTCCTTGAATCCCATGTCTTATCAAATTTGCGATCGATATAATTACCCCAGAATAGGCTATTCCAACAGCAAAGTTATTTTTCTTAATCTCATCTAATAGGCTAAAATTTAATATTGCATTATATACAAAAGTTGAAAGTACAAACATTAGCATTCCTACTCCCCAAAAAATTATTGTACTTAAAAACCCATTGATCACATCATGGTGACTATCTCCCGATACTGCACCATATATAATTAATCCAGTAGCAACAGAAATTGCAGCCTCTAAAACTCCTACCCCAACATTCTGATCTTCAACTAATTCATGCTTTAGATTCATCCTTCTAAGAATCAAGAAGTCATTCAATACAATACTCAAGTTAAGTAATATAATACTAATCAAAGCATACAAAGAAAAATCAGTTAGATCGTCTACCAAATTACCTGTTGTTCCTCCAGTAAGTGCACCTCCCAACGCGATCACAATACCCGACAAGTACCCAACATTGGCAAAAGCAAAAGCAAAATTATCTTGTTCTACCAATTCATGGTTCATATCAATTTCTTTATGCAATAATTGATAAACTTTCCTGCTAACAACTAAAAAAAATAAACTTAAAATTGTATAAGCAAATGTTGCAAAATAACTATCGGGATTTGTAAAAAATTCGTTCATAATTAATTTCCTGGTAATAATTTATCTATTGCAAATGGGTTGATCTTTTTTCCTAAATGCGCTTCAAACTCAAATTTACTCCATCGTTCAATACATATAAACTCGTCTTTTTCATTCCAATACATCCAAGAAGTTAATTCTGACCAGCCTTCTGCCCCTTCTTTTTGATACTCTCCAAAAGCTTCCTCATCTAATTTATACACCTCGCTGTTATAGATTAAGTTTTCAGGAACGGAGGCATAAGTTAAAACTTCATCTTTAAAACGAGGTGCCACCTTAAGGATTTCAGCTGGCACTGTCATATACAATACACCATCATCAGCCACCTCTAAAAAAAGCACCGAACTACCATCGCTGAGTTTATACTCTCTAGATTTAAAATTGTTTTCCCATAGGTAGTGGTAAACCTCTTGTACTACCCAGTTTTTCATATCATACTCCAAAGTAGCCCCAATAGTTAAATTATGAAGTGTTGCCTCAACCGGCTCCTCTTTTTTCTTAAAAAATCCAAACATTTTAATTTTATTTTTTGTTCAAACAAGCTCTTTTCAATGACTTTTACTTTCCAAAGCCACCACCTCCACCGCGGAATCCACCGCCGCCACCTCCAGACCAGCCACCTCCACCAACATGATGGTATCTACCAGAGTTTCCTGTATGAATATATGTTCCATTACAACCTCTAGACATGATGACGATGAAAACAACCAAAATAATCATAAAAAGGATAATCTTAACAGGTGTTGGATTATCATCCCCTCCTCCTTTGTAGGTCGAATTGTAACCGTGTTTACGTTGTAATTTTCTTTCTCTAGCTCTATTCGGATCTCCCGGTGTAACGTTGCTTATTTCTAACTCTTGTACCTTATGACCATGACAAGCTTCTATATCTCCATCCCAATTTTCTACTGAAATAAATTCTTCTCCTTGACTATCGTAATAATCCCATAAATAAAATGACTCCCAATAATTATCTTCATCATTTCTCGCTTCGGAATTAAATTTTTCATTAAAGGAATATGTTTTGCCTTGATATCCAATTGTTGGTATAGGATCTGCATAAGGTATAAAATCAGATGATTTCAGCGGTATATCAATCTCTTTACTAAAAAGTATTTTTAATACACCATCATCCTCTACCTCTAAATACCCTTCTTCATCTCCAGCATATATTTTATATTCTTTGCTGGTAAAATTATTCCCCCATTTGTAATGATATACCTCTTCTACAATCCATGTTTTTAGATTGTAATCAAACGTATAGCCTACTTTAAGCTCTGTTAATTTTGGTTCGAAAGATGAATCACTCATATTATTTGTTAAAACTTGGGGTTAATTGATTAATTGTTCCTCTTTTTACTTCTTTTAACTCCATTATCTCTGCTTCAAATATCGTTTTAATATACGCTAATGCCTCTGTTAATTCATAAGATTCATTACATGTAAAAAAATCTAATGCTACATACTTGTATTCTGGCCAAGTATGAATGGCTATATGACTTTCTTTAATCACAATAACCCCACTTACCCCAATTGGGTTAAAATGATGTATTGTTGTATTCACAACAGATAAACTGGCGATTTTCGCAGCTTCTAATAACGTTTTTTCTACAAGAGCTGTGTCATTGATTTTTTTAGCATCACAACCATGTAATTCAATTAATGTATGAAAACCAAGCGTCTGCATTTATCTTCTCTTTGAAATTCGTTGGGGAGAATATTTCACTAAAGGTTTCCCAGTATATTTTGCCACCACTTTACCTAATTCTAAAGCTTCTTCGTAGTCATCAAACTGACTTATTAATAACCTTCCTAAATGTTTTGGAGTTAGAAAAACAAGATCGTGTTTATAGATATAATCTCCTCCTGTTTCGTAATAACTTTCGGTGTTATCATCATAACTGTCATCATAACTATACCTTTTAGAAATGATACTTATATCCCTGTATTTCACCAAATCATTCTCCTTAGTATATGTTACACCAAAGACATTTAATTGATTTTTAAACGTTTTCTCTTTATAGTTAATTATTATCATTTCTTTTGCAAACAGCATTATTGAACCTGCTACAAATAAAAAAGTTCCAAAGAGAAGAGAGACCCAATTACCTCCACCAAAAAAACTTAAAACTACTGCAAAACCACCAGTAACTAAAAAAGCTGCACCTGTTACCCTATGAGAAATACCAAAACTATATCCTTTATCTATTTTTTTTATCATCAACCTTTAAGTAACTCCAAATGCTTTTAACAATTCGGCTCATCATTTTAAAAAACGGAAAAATAATTTTATCGAAAAAAAATCCGGAAAAAGATGAACAACAATATCTAAAAACAGCTCCAGCAACATTTTATAAAAAGTCTAACAAACCATAGCGTTTGTTAGACTTCTAGTTATTAGAAATTACATTCCCATTTTTTTCTTCAACTCTGCTAATGCATCAGCAGAATCTGCATCAACATTATCTAGAGCGGCATCAATTTCTTCATCTACGCTTTTAGATTGCTCAGCAATATCTCCATAAGCTTCTGCTAACGCTTCTTCTTCGGCAACTTTGTCTTTCATTTTTTCTAACATTGCTATTGTTCCTGTAGAATCTACTTGAGACAATTGCTTGTTGATCTTCTTCGTTGCTTTACTTACTTTCATACGAGCTTTTAATGTTTTCAACTCATTCTCGTATTTACTAATATTTGATTTTACTTTGTTGATATTCGCTTCTAATTGCGCTATTGATTGATCAAACTTTTGAACTTCTGCTTGCGCTCTAGCTCCATTTTCTTTTGCTTGTTGCACTCTTTTTAACGCTTCAGTAGCCAAACGATCTGCTTCAGCAGCATCCATTTTCCCTTCTTTTGCATTATTTAAAAGCGTCATCGCTTTTTTCTCAAAATCCTCAACTTGAAATTTAGATTTATTCAAATCAGCATTTGAACGAATTCTTAACGCTTTAACTTCAGCTAAAGCTTTTAGAGAAGCATCTAAATCTTTCTTTAGATCTCTAATTCCTTGTTCTGTTAATTTTATTGGGTCCTCTAACTTATCTACCAAGTTATGTGCCTCTGATTGTCCTATTTTAAAAAGTCTTCTAAATATACTCATGATTGTCTTTTTTTACGTATTCAAATTATTACTTCGAGAACTCTATCAATTCTCTATTATATTCTGTCATCAATAAACTCAATGAGTTGATTGATCCCTCTATTTCATTTCGATCTAAATTTTCGATTTGTAAGGTATCTCTAAACGAAACTTTGTTCTCGTGCAAAACAAAAGCCCCGTGTACAATATCTCTATTCTTTGTCAACAAACTTTTGTATAACTCAGGTGTTTCATTCTTTACCTCAAAAAGAAATTGCTCCATAATTAATATTGGATCTTCACAGTCTAATACTAAATTAAAAATACCTTCTTCCTCTCTTTCTATTACAAATAGTCCATTTTCTTCGTCTTCCACTTTTATTACATAGTTTAAATCAACTAAATAAGCTTTAATTTTTTGGAAGTGATTTTGTTGTGTTTCCATAAGTCGTAATTAAATTTTTTATAAATCTACAAACAACTAATTAATTTAGCAAGAAAAAACTAATATTTTTTGCATTTATTTTGTTTGACCACATTTTTTACTAACTTTGTTGGCATGTCGACAATAGGAATTAACATCAAAAAAATAAGAAGTGTCAAAGGACTTAATCAAACTGCTTTTGCCAACCTTTTTGGATTAACACGTGCCAACATTGGTTCTTATGAAGAATTAAGGGCTGAACCAAAAATTGATACAATCATCAAGATAGCCACACATTATAAAATACCTATTGATAAATTAGTTAGAAAAGAGTTAACGGTTAACGAAATTTCAAATTTTGATATCTTTTCTAAAGTTCCATCATATCATACAGAAAAACAACCCAAAGGAATCAAACTGGTCAACCAAAATGATTTAAAAGACTATCCTAAACTAAAAAAAGACACTAAATACCTAAGTAACCTTCAATCGATAAACCTACCTATTCAACATATAAAAGCTAAAAATATTATCATTTTTAATGAGGGGAACACTTTATTCTCAGGAAAAGACAGTTTCTATCACGGTGATTTTCTTTATCTTGAGGCTATAGAAAACAAAACCTCAAGCTTTTTGGGAGTTATCGTTGATGCTGAACAATTTCACAAAGGGCTCATTACTATTCACAAAAATAAAATCTCTATACAACCTTTAAACAACAATAACGATAAAAGGGAAATTTTATATACCGATCAACTTGAGATTTGGGAAATAAAAGGAAAGTTTACTACAGAAATTTCGCACGAAAATACACTTGTTACACAATTGAAAAATATCGAAGAGCGATTAAGAAAAATCGAACAAGAAAAATAACAACTATAATCCCTTTATAAAGCCCTCAATCTTAAAAGCTAATTTTATTAGCATACATTCGTTTTTTTTAATTATTCATAGAAATTCGAATCTTCTTTTATATATTTAGCTAAGAAAAAATAAGTTTATGGGATTTTATATTGGCGGTATAATACTGTTAGTTGTAGCAGTAATATTTTTCATCATCCAAAAGAAAAGAAGCGGCAAACTTCATCATATAGAGTACAATGATACAACAAGCATTAATCAAATTGTAGAAAATCACAACGAAATGTCTGGCTCTTTTGGCCCTGGATCATTTAGTCTTTATAGTGAGGTAAAAGGGATTGCTACAGCAAACACCCCTATAAAAACTGAGTTCTCACATCAAGAATGTGTATATTACAAATCTACTGTGACCCGAGAATATGAAGTATTAGAAAAAACAAAAGATGCCAGTGGCAAATCCTCAAAAAGATGGGTAAGAAAGTCTGAAGTTGTTGCTAACAATGAAAATAAGTCTCATGATTTTATGATTAGAGATAATTCTGGGGAAATACTACTCAATACTGAAGGCTCGGAATTACATGCAAAAAAGACGTTTTCAAAATTTGAAGAGGGAGACGACGCTCCTAAGGGAGGATTAAACATTTCAATTGGTAGTTTTTCAATTTCCTCTGGTTCTAATTATAGAACAATTGGTTATAAATATGAAGAGTACGCTATACCAACAAAAACCCCACTTTATGTAATAGGTGATGCCAACGATCGATCAGGTCGATTGCAAATATCAAAACCGACAGATAAGAGACCTTTTATCGTTTCCACCAAATCTGAAGATGAAATAACAAAACAGCTAAGCTCATCAGCCAAATGGATGTTTTACGGAGCTATAGGATGCGCTGTTGCGGCAGGCACATTAATTGTTATTGGAGTGATTAAAAGCTTTTAAATTACTCTGACAAAACCACAATAGGTACAGGAGAATGCATTGTTAACTTTCTCGAAATGCTTTTGTGGAACAATCTTTCAAAAAAGTTTCTTTTACGAGAGACAACTACTAAGAGATTGATATTGTTCGCCACAATATAATCCAAGATTTCTGCTTCATAGTCAGTATTTTCCAGAAACTTAAAGGTATGTTCAAAACCAGTAAATATATCATCTACATCAGCGGCATGCTCTACAAATTTAGTTGGATCAACTTTAGATAAATCTTCCGAGACATTGATTAAATGAAATGCTCCATTTAGCAACCTTGCAAGTTCTTTGACCGACTCAAAAACCCCTATGTTTTTTAAATTTTGTAAGTCTGTAGAAACCGCTATCTTTAACTTATCTTCAAAACGACAATCATATGGTATAGCAATTAACGGAATGTTTATTTCTTGAATTAATGTCGCGGTATTACTTCCAACAAAAGTCTCTTTTAGCCCAGAAGCTCCTGTTGTCCCCATAATCACTAAATCAACATTATAATTTTTTGAACAGTGACTAACTGAAGCTGTTAAATCTCCATTATAGTCAACAGTTTCAATTTTAGCTGCTGGAAACTTTTCTAAGGCCTCGGCTTTTACTTTCTCCAATCCACTTACACTATCTTCTCTCAATACATCTGTCAAGTCGATCATCACAGATGAGTTTGGCACAGCATAAGCATTCAACAGAATAATTTCTGCTTCAAGCTTTTCTGAAAGATTTATAGCATATTCTAACGCATTAAATGCTGCTTTAGAAAAATCAGTTGGAACAAGAATTTTTTTCATTTATTATTAATTTTAATAAAATGTTGTATGTATTTTTGTTTTGAAGAATCAATATCTTACTTGAACTATAACACAGTAAACAAAGATAACAACATAGATAGCAAAAATAATTTGAGAAGCGACAGAGATTTATATGACTTTTGTCAGTATTAAAAAAATATGGAACATCCATCAGACATATTTTCGTCTTTAAGACCTGATAATACTTTACATTGGCTTTCTTTTGTAATTTTTTTATCGGTTGCTATTCTCGCCTATTCAAAACAAAGAAATAACTCCATTCAAATAGCATTAAAAAGCTTTTTTAACATTCGTTTTTTCAAGCAATCCTTAAGAGAAGAAACAAATTCTAGCATTTACTCAGGAAGAGTTCTACTGGTTAACGCTTTCATTACCATCAGTATCACTTTGTTTTATTTCTTATCAGATTTTTCTTCCTTTTCTGGAACAACCTATTTCTTTTTTCTCTTTTTATTTCTATTAACACTACTCTGGTATATCATTAACACAATGATTAAATATGTTATCTCTAAAATAAGTGGACTTAAAGTAATAGAAAATGAGTCCATTCGGTACAATCAATACTTCTTTCAGGTATTGGGTATCTTTTTATTACCAGGTATAATTGGTTTATATTTTTTTCCTCATCAGCTGATGGGTTACAACTTTCAAGATATAGCTGAAAAATATATCATTGTTGCTACTTTGCTATTGCTAGCAAATAAGTTAATACAAAGTATATTTCAAAGCTTTGAAATAAAAATTTCATGGTTTTATATTTTTTTGTACATTTGCACCCTTGAAATTTTGCCGTTATGTATTGGTTTTCAACTCATAATTAATCAAAACCCTATATAACTACAACTTTTCAGGGAAGAATAAAACAGAAATTACTATGCCAATAAAATCTATTTTAGTCTCTCAGCCTCAACCGAAAGCAGGTAAGAACCCTTTTGAAAGTTTAGCTCAAAAAAACAACTTGAAAGTTGATTTTAGATCTTTTATTCACGTAGAGGGAGTTGAAGAACAAGAGTTTAGGAAATCGAGAATTTCTTTGAGTGATTACACTGCTGTTATATTAACTTCAAGAAATGCCGTTGATCATTATTTTAGAATGGCTAAAGAGACAAGGTTTAATGTGCCTGACGATATGAAATACTTTTGTATTTCTGAAGCAGTAGCCTATTACCTTCAGAACTACATTGTATACAGAAAAAGAAAAATCTTTGTTGGAAAACAACGAATTACTGACCTTATTGATGTTTTGAAAAAACAGAAAAAGGAGAAGTTTATCGTTCCATGTTCTGATATTCAACGTTCAATTATTCCAGAACAGTTAGAAAAAGCTGGGTTAGATTTCCAAAACGCTGTATTGTTTAAAACCGTATGTAGCGATTTATCTGACTTAGAAGATGTTAAATACGACATGTTAGTCTTCTACAGTCCATCAGGAATTGAGTCTTTATTTAAAAACTTTCCTGATTTTGTTCAAAATGATACTAAAATAGCTGTTTTTGGTCCAACAACACAAAAAGCTGTTGAAGCCGCTGGACTTCGAATAGATGTAAGTGCTCCTCAACCTGGTACTCCATCGATGACAATGGCCATTGAAAAATACATTAAAGAACAAGGGAAATAGACTATTTATTACTAAATAAACAAAACAAAAGGTCGATTTTAATATCGGCCTTTTTACTTTTGTAGTATGAAGCAAGGTTTAAGTAGAGCGCATAGTCTTAAAAACAAATTAACCATCACTCGTATTTTTAGCAAAAAAGATGGTTTTATCACCTATCCTATCCGGATAAGCTATACAGAAACAAATTCAGCTCTTCCAGTACAGGTTTTATTTTCAGTTCCTAAAAGGAAATTTAAAAAAGCTACTGACAGGAACCGTATTAAACGTTTAATGCGTGAGGCTTATCGATTAAACCAATCCGAGTTTTTAGAGGGCCTACAATCAAAAAATAAAACGATAGCTTTGTATATTGGTTATGTTGGAAAGGAAATACCTAGTTATTCTGTGATTGAAAAAAAAATAAAACTATCTTTAGTTCGTTTATTAAAGGAACTAGAAACCAAAGAGCAATGAAACTCAAACATCTACTTATTTTATTAACGGTCGGTATTGTATTGTCAAGTGGTACAACCTATACGTTATCCTATTATTTTGACGATAAAGATGATGACAATTATTTCGAGATCACAAAAAATCTCAGAACAATGTCTGCTGTATATAATGTTATCAATACTTATTACGTTGATGAACCACAACCAGGAAAAATGATGAAAACAGGTATAGATGCGATGTTAAAATCATTGGACCCATACACTGTTTATATCCCTGAAAGTCAGATAGAAGATTACCGTTATATGACCACTGGTCAATACGGAGGAATTGGCTCATTAATCCAAAAACAAGGAGATCATATTGTTATTTCAGAACCTTACGAAGGCTTTCCTGCTCAAAAAGGAGGCTTAAAAGCTGGTGACATTCTTATTGAGGTAGACGGAGTTTCTGTTGAGGGAAAAGAAACCAGTGATATGAGTAAAATTTTAAAAGGAGGGGCTGGAACAGCATTAACCATCAAATTTAAAAGAGGAGAGGAAACCAAAGAAATTACTCTAAAAAGAGAAGAAGTAAAAATTGCTGAAGTTCCTTACTTTGGAATGATAGATGACGAAGTGGGGTATGTAAAACTAACATCATTTACCAATACAGCGAGTAAAAATATAGGAAAAGCATTAAGAACGCTTAAGGATAGTTTAGGGATGAAAAAAGTAATCCTCGATTTAAGAGGAAATGGTGGAGGTTTATTGCATGAAGCTGTTAATATCGTAAATTTTTGGGTACCCAAAGGCCAATTAGTTGTCGAAACCAAAGGGAGGTTAGAGACCATGAATCGTTCTTATAAAACTCAAAACAATGCTTTTGATGAAAATATGCCAATTGCTGTACTAATTAACGATCGTTCTGCCTCTGCCAGTGAAATTGTTTCTGGTAGTATTCAAGATTTAGATCGAGGAATTGTAATTGGAGAACGCAGCTATGGAAAAGGACTAGTACAACAAACAAAAGACATCAATTTCGGTAGCAAAGTTAAGGTTACTATAGCTAAATACTACACCCCTAGCGGTAGATGCATACAAAAACTAGATTACTCCCACAGAGATGGAAAAGGTAAGGTTCACGAAGTTTCGGATAGTTTAATTCATTCTTTTAAAACGAAGAATGGGCGAACAGTAAAAGATGGTAGAGGTATAGACCCTGATGTTGTTATTGAAGAAGAAATATACAATAAACTAACAGCTGTTTTGGTCACCAAAAATATGCTTTTTGAATATGCTACTCAATATGAACGCGCTCATCCTTCTATAGCTTCGAGCAAAAAATTTGAATTAACAGCTGATGAATATCAAGACTTTATAGCATTCATTAAAAACCAAGAAGACATCAGTTATACCACAGATTCACAGGAGTTATTAGAGCAGCTAAAAGAGGTTGCCAAAGACGAGAAATATTTCAATGAATCTGAAAGTGAATTTAAGCTGTTGTTAGAAAAGTTAACACCGAATTTAGAAAACGATTTAATACGCTATCAGGAAGAAATTAAAGAGTTGTTAGAAAATGAAATTGTATCTCGTTATTACTTTCAAAAAGGAAGGGTAGAGGCTTCTTTAAAGCATGACACATACATTGACAAAGCTTTAGATATTTTGAATAACAACGAAAGGTATGAGCAAATACTTACCGTTCAATAGAGGCAACCTCTAAGTTCCATGGGATTTAAACAAAGTCAAATTTTAACGCTTTTTAAGCTTTACCAAAAAAACTTTTTCCACTATAATTACACGTTTTTTTGTATTGCTTTAGTTGTTGGACTTTCAACTAGTGAAATCATTATGAGTGTGGCTAGTATAAGCCTTGCTATTAATTGGTTGTTAGAAGGACAGTTTAAAAAGAAGTATGCACTTGTAAAACAACGCAAACAACTTCCTAGTCTTTTGATTATTGGTTATTTTTCTTTAACCATCTGGCTCATTAATACTTCCAATTTTGAATATGCGTTTAACGACTTAAAAGTGAAACTTCCTTTGCTCGTTTTCCCTTTGGTTTTAGGCTCTATAACGCTTTCTTTTCAACAAATTCAAGCTATTTTTAAGTTTTTTGTTTTAGGTCTTTTATTTAGTACACTCATTAGTTTTCTGGTTTATCTTGAAATAATTCCTATAAAAAAAGACCTTTCTGACATTAGAAATATCTCCATTTTTATCTCACACATTAGGTTAAGCTTGTTGATTTGTCTTGCTATTGTACTCCTTATTAAACCTACTAAAGGAAACTACATATTCCCACCCATACTAACTATCGGATTTTCATTATGGTTCATTCTATTTTTGTTTATTCTACAAGCCTTTACAGGGTTATTTATATTAGGGGTTCTTTCCATCGTTTTTTTGGCTTACTTAATTTTTAAATCGAAAAACAAACTATTAAAATTATTTGTAACCATCTCTTTTATTGGGATAGGAGCTTTCTTTACGCATAAAGTTTATACGATATACAACAATAACTTTGTAGCTCCCCCAATCATTGTTTCACAACTAGATTACGCTTCTAAAACTGGAGAAGTATATCAATATAAAGTAGAAGATGATTGGCTTGAAAATGGAAATCGAGTCTGGTTATACATTGCCCCAAAAGAGTTAGCAAAAGCGTGGAATGCCAGAAGCACTATTCCTTTTGACTCAACAGATCATAAAGGACAACCAATGTGGGGGACACTCTATCGCTATTTAACTTCAAAAAACCTTAGAAAAGATCAGGAAGGCTTAGAAAAGTTAAGTCATGACGAAATCAGAGCTATTGAGCAAGGAACTACAAACTGTTGTGAAAAACTGAATGGTTTTGATAAAAAGATTAAAGATGTAATTTTTGAATTTGAGAGGTATAGAAATGGACAAAACCCTAATGGGCACTCATTTATTCAAAGAATTATTTATTTAAGAGCTAGCGTTGAGCTTTTTAAACATAATTTCTGGTTTGGAGTTGGCTTAGGAGATGTTCATGATGAATTCTTAACCTATTATGAGGAAAACAATTCTTTATTGAAAGGAAAAAACAGAAAAAGAGTCCATAATCAATACATGAGTTTTGCTGTAGGCTTGGGGGTTTTTGGACTAATTATTTGGTTATTTATCTTGTATTTTCCAATTGTAAAGAAACCTAGAAATAAAAACATTTATTTACTATTCATACTCATCATTTCTTTAAGCTTTCTTACCGACAACACATTAGAGCGACAAGCAGGGGTGATGTTTTTTGCTTTTTTTAATAGTTTATTCCTTTTTCAACCTTTCAAATCTCAAGCATAAAAACTTGTTTTTTAGCACTTTAATTGTATATTGCATACTCTAAAATTTTGATTGAATGAAACAGCTTTACTTTTTGACTTTATTGATATCCCTATCATTTACAGGAACTGCTCAGGTAACTTGGAGTGATGATGTAGCAGAAATAATCTATAATAATTGTGCTGTTTGCCATAATCCTACAGGGATTGCTCCATTTAGTTTAGTTAATTATCAAGATGCTTTTAATTATCGACTCGCGATTTCCCCAGCTGTTGCCAATGGAGAGATGCCTCCATGGACTGCCGACACAAGCTACCAACGTTATGCACATGAACGTATTTTAACTACGGCTGAACGTACAACAATATTAGATTGGATTGCTCAAGGTGCTCCCGAGGGTAATGCGGCCAATACTCCTCCTCCCCCGGTATTTAGCAATGAGGGATTCTTGACGCAAAATCCAGATTTAGAACTGCAAATACCAACCTATACCAGCAAAGCTACATTTGTTCACGATGATTACGTCTGTTTTTCTATTCCAACAGGACTTACAGCTGATAAAAAAATAAAAGCTTTTGAAATCATCCCTGGAAACCCATCGATTGTTCATCATACACTGATTTACATTGACAACGATGGCACTTATCCTACTGATACAACTAGTGGTTTTTGTAATGGCCCAGATCCAGATCCACAAGCTTCAAACTCTAGTCTACTTGGAGGCTATACACCAGGTTCATTACCAACTGTTTTTCCTGGTCAAGGAAACACTAATTTTGGTTATACAATACCTGCTGGTTCTAACATTGTATTTGCAATGCATTATCCAGCTGGTTCTGCTGGAATGCAAGATAGCACCAAAATAAAAATTTATTTTTATGATGATAATGTTAGTATCAGGGAGGTTACAAGTTTACCAGCAATTGCTAATACTAATTTTACTATTCAAGCCAATTCAATAGATACTGTTACTTCAGATTCAGACCCCAACGATTTGCCTATAGACATTTCGGTATTAAGTGTATTCCCACACATGCACTTATTAGGAAAAAGTATTGAAGCTTTTGCTACCACTCCCAACAACGACACTGTAAAGTTTGCACGTATCAATGAATGGGATTTTGATTGGCAAGAGTTCTTGTTTTTCGAATACATCAAAAAAGTACCTGCCAACTCTTCTTTGCATGGAAGAGGGACCTACGATAATACTACCAACAATCATCACAACCCCAATAATCCACCTATAGATGTTAGCTATGGACTTAATACTTCTGATGAGATGTTTTTAGTTTATTTTCATTTTACATTTTATTATCCTGGAGATGAAAACTTAAACCTAGATAGTCTAACATACGACTTTTACTCTGTTGATATCCAAGAACATAACAAGACCTCAAACGTTAAAGTTTACCCTAATCCATCTAATGCTATTACCTCCATAGAGCTTGATAATCATAAAGCTTCAACAACTAGCCTATACATTTATGACATGAGAGGTCAACTGGTTTCGAAACTATTGGATAAAGCAATTCTTCCTAGTGGAAAAAATACAATAACATGGAATGGAGAAGATACTTCGAAAAAGCTGGTAACTCCGGGTATATACTTTTATTCCCTAATCAACAATGGAGAATTAAGTTCTGGTAAAATAATTCGAGTAAAGTAACTCTATTTTTGGCATTAAATTTGTTTTTTGATTTCATAGAAACTAAAAAACTATTGCTATGAAACTTTTAACAACCTTTGCTATATCACTACTAACATTAGGTAGTATTAGCGCTTCGGATGGTGTTTATAACCAACAATTAGAAGCTTCTGCCTTTAAATACAGAACTATTAAAAACACAGCCTTTCAAGCTGGTGAAAAGCTAACATACCGCTTACACTATGGAGTGATTGATGCTGCACAAGCAACTTTAGAAGTCAAGAAAGTGGACCGTAAGATTAGTGGAAGAAGTCTATATCGAGTAATTGGTAAAGGAAAAAGTATTGGTTCTTTTAATTGGTTTTTTAAAGTGGACGACCGCTATGAAAGTTATATTGATGAACAAGGAATTTTCCCTTGGGTATTTATTAGAAGAGTAAATGAAGGGGGGTACAAAATCAACCAAGATTATACTTTTATTCAAAGTAAGGGTAAAGTAAAAGAAGGAGAAAAAGAGTATAAAGCTCCTACAAACGTTCAAGATATGATTTCTTCTTATTACTATGCTAGAACACTAGATTTTTCTAACGCAAAAAAAGGAGACATCTTTGAATTTGATTCATTTGTTGATGGTGAAGTATATCCGCTAAAAATCAAATTCTTAGGTCGTGAAAAAGTAAAAATTAGAAAGGGAAAATATAACGCTTTAAAATTCTCTCCTGTTGTACAAGTTGATCGTATCTTTAAAAATGAAGATGACTTGCAAGTCTGGATTTCTGATGATGCAAACAAAATACCATTACTTGCAAAAGCAAAGATTTTATTTGGATCTATAAAAATGGAATTAACGGCTTATGAAGGTCTTAAAAATGAGCTTTCGAAGATCGAAAAATAAAAAAAGCTCCTTTAAAAGGAGCTTTTTTGTTTACTTATCAAATTGAATACTCCATATTCCTCTAATCTGATTTGCCTCATAACCAATTGCTTCATCATTAGGGTATAAAGATTTTATTCGATTATAGGTCGAATGTTTTAAATCTTGCCCTTGCTCTCCGTGGCATTGTAAACACATTGCATTCGTTTTAATTGGAAAATAGAAATTTACCTTTTCTCCATTTTCTTCAACTATGGGTTTAAACTCCTCTTGGTTGGCTAACATTTTCTTAAAAGAAACGATATGTGCTAATTCTTTAGTATTTGCTTTATTATTAGGGTTTCTTGCTTTATCAGACACTCGTTTAATCGTTGCATTATTGACAATGGCCATACTGTCTGTAATTGAAATTGCTCTCGTATTACAAAACGAAACAGCGCCCTCTGTTCCTTTTGACTGAATAGCTCCCATTAGATTTTTACCCAACTGAGACTTTGTAGAAAATGCATATTTCATCCCTATTTCTGCATAGGTAAGTGGTTGCTGTTCTTTGCCCTCTTTATCTCCATCATGATGCTTCTTATAATGTTCATCAAACCATTCAGGTTTTTCAATTTCATGGGAATATAGATAATCTGCTATGTGAAGAATTGTTTCTTTAGGATAATCGACTTTGGCCATTATTCCAAACTTTTTAATTGCTCCAGGCATTTTAGAATGTTCCTCAACAGGATTATTAATCCATTTTAAAATAGCTGTTTGAAAATCTTCTTTAGCCATCCCCTCTTGCAAATAATGCTTCTTTACGGCTATCATTGGTGGCGCAATTCTCGCATTTTCTCCTGCAGTTGGACTGTGACATGCATTACAATTTAATGCCATTAACTCTTTCCCTGGATGTTCTTCTTGCTTCACATTGGTGATTTGCTCATTGGGTTCAGCTCCACAACTACTCAACAAGAGTATTGAAGAAATGCTATATAAATACTTTCTCATCTTTTTTATTTTCTAGTACCACCGTGTCCAGCAGCAACAACAATTAATATTTTAATGTTTAAATAAAAGAACTTAAACAATTGAATCAACGGATTATGCATCATAAAACGTTGAAAACTAGTGATTTTTCTTGCCATAATCTTTACTTTTTTATTCTGGAATAAGCCACCAAAAAGGCTTCATTTTAGCTTTATATAAAAACGCATAATGTAAAGAAAGTTTTACCCAGTGTCCAGCTAATCCTAAATCTCCGATTGTTTTAGAAATTTGTCTCCCTGTCTCTGGGTATTTATTGTAATCGGGAACAATAGGGTTGGTGGTAATGGTAACCCCTCTACCTTTTAACATTCCATATCCAGTTGAAGCAATACAAGCAGCTCCCATATTTCCCATTGAACCCAAGTGGTGTATATGCTCTGTTCCTGTTTTCACCATCTCTACAATATTATCTGCTACTAACTTTGCCGTAATACCCGAAGGCATACCTGTTCTTGGTGGTGCCGGAAATATTGGTGTTCCATTCTTACTCTTTCTTGGTTTAGAAATAGTATGCGGAGGCGCAAAAGCAATCCCAGGTGCAAAAATATTTTTATAAGAAGGGTTTTGGTATGTTTCTGGCCAATCTTGAACCGACCAATCTTCATAAGGCTTGGGAGTATAATCAGCATCTACTAACATAAAACCATTGAATAGTTTACTTGTGATGTCCTCTCCTTTCTTATCAAAAGCTTTGAACCCATGACCAGAAAATGCAGGAATAAGCATGGCTAAATCATAAGATTCGGACTTAAACTCTCCGTCTAATGTTTCGTAATAAGCAACACCATCCTCTATCTTATTCACTCCTGCTTGAGTAATCCATTGAATACCTCTATCCTCAAAAACCATTTCTATCAGCTCTTTGGAAGGCATTAACTTTCCTCCCATTTTTACTGTAACCCCATCTATCCCAAAATCTCCTAACTCATATTCATTCGATATCCAAGTGATTTCCGCTTGATCTCTTACTTGATGCCTTTTTAACTCTTGCTCTACATTCATGATATACTCAAATGCAGCTCCTTGACAAGTTGATTTGGCATGCCCAGTACCTATTAATATTTTTGCTTTTTGGCCTTTTTTCATTTTTTGAATCAATGCTTCTAATTCTTTCCAAGCGTGCAAAGCATGATCATAAGTACAAACAGACACTGTTTTATTTTTCCCTGGAAGTAATCCTTCTGTGGCTTCAAAATTTAATTTAGGTCCTGTGGCATTAATTAAATAATCATAATCGACTTTAACTTGCTCTCCTTTGCGTTCTCCAGCAACATATTCTGCCAAAACATAACCTTTTTCTACTTCTGGGTCTCCTTCTGGGTGAAAGGTTATTGCTTTTGCTTGAATATAATTAATTCCTTTTTTTTGGTACAATGGCGCCAATGGAAAGATGGTCTGTTTTTCTGTCATACGACCTATTCCAATCCAAATATTGGACGGAACCCACTGATAGTTACTATTCGGGGAAACCATAACGACCTCATGTTCTTTCCCCAAATCTTTCCTTAAATAAGATACTGCTGTATGCCCTGAAATACCTGCACCAACTACAACTATTTTTGCCATAATCTTTGTTTTTAAATCATTGAATGCTACGTTACAAAATGACAATTTTTTGACTCAATAATCAGTAACATTTGTTTCTTAAGCTTTTTTGTAAGACAAAAAAATGCATGTTCGGTTTGAACCAATGTAGGAAAGGAGTGTATAAGTCATCAGATTTTAAAAAATTCTTATTAACTTTACATTTATCAAATACACGAAAAGTATGGAACCAAAGAAAAGCAGCAAAGCTAATATGGAAGGATTCCTTACAAAGATGGGATATACCGCTTTGGGAGGAGTAATTGCTATGGCTGTTGTACTATGTACAATTGAATATCGTCGTGCTGAAGCTGAAATGAAAAAACTAGATTCAGCCAAGCTTTTAGAAGATGAGGAGATTGAGGTGATTGACCTAAGTAATGCACCACCTCCGCCACCGCCACCTCCGCCACCACCA
>JAOASC010000032.1 GCA_025210295.1 Flavobacteriales bacterium
AAAGCTTCAACAATTAGTTGAGGCTTTTTTTTATGCTCAAAACTTCATAAAGAGAATGGTTAGAATATCCCGATTATCATCGGGAGGGTCGCGGGTTCGAGTCCCGTCCAGACCGCAGAAAGCTTCATCATATCGATGGAGCTTTTTTTGTTTTACTGAGTTTACTTGAAAAAAAATACAGGGAGGAGAAGTTTATCCCGATTAAGCATAGCGGCATCGGGAAGTCCCGTCCAGACCGCAAAAAGCTTCAACAATTAGTTGAGGCTTTTTTTTATGCTCAAAACTTCATAAAGAGAATGGTTAGAATATCCCGATTATCATCGGGAGGGTCGCGGGTTCGACGACCAGACTGTAGAGAGGTTCACTATTATAGTAGAGCTTTTCTTGTTTTACTGAGTTTACTTTAAAAAAAAAATACAGGGAGGAGAAGTTTATTCCGATTAAGCATAGCGGCATCGGAAAGTCCCGTCCAGACCGCAGAAAGCTTCATCATATCGATGGAGCTTTTTTTGTTTTACTGAGTTTACTTGAAAAAAAAATACAGGGATCCCGATTAAGCATAGCAACATCGGGAAGTCCCGTCCAGACCGCTCGATGTAAAGAAGCTCTAGTTTTACTAGGGCTTTTTTCTTGCTCTAAACTTTCGTAAATATTATTGTATTGTTGGTTTTAACGACTGTCTAGGACTTTTAGAGTAAATACTTGGAATACTCCACTTACTTAGAATACTTAAGTTAAAATAGCCCCTAAAAGAACCCCTGAAGAATTGCGGGGGTTAAATCGAATTTATTAGATTTTGTAAATCATCCATTCCAAACGGTTTTTCTAAAATTTGGTAATCAGAGAGACCTCTTCTCTCTAACTCTTCTTTACCTGTACTGTGACCAGTTATAACATATACATTTGGCTTCTTTTCAATGATATCTTCTTTAATTTTTTTTAGGATGTCATACCCTGTCATCTTGGAACTTGGAACTAAATCTAGGTCTACAAATACAATGTCGTATGCATATAGTTTTGAAAATAATCCTAATTCTTGAGATGATTTCACTACAGTGAAATTAATCTCATTATCCATAATTATTTTTAGCCCTTTGAATGCTCCTTCTATTTCCTTAAATTCGTTTTCGAATATTAATATTTCCATTATTATTGATTTTTTTCTACTATAATTGAGAATGTGATTTGATTTTCTTCTTTATTGATAGTCATTGAAGATGATACAGACATTTGATTTAGATAATCCTTAATCTGTTCCAAACCATAACTTTTTCGTTTAAGTAACCTCATATAATCTTCAGAATTGTAATCTTCACAAATTTTTTCTAATTCTTTTGCTTTTGAAGGGTTATAGGAGTTGATAATTTTTAAACGGTAATTATTACTGTCTTCGCTAATGTTGATTATAACTTGGTTTATAGAGTGTTCGTCTAGATTAGAAACAACTAAAGCAAATGTGGATTCAAAACCTTCTTCATCAAATGAAATAATTTTGTTAGTAGAATTTTCTTTTCTAAGCTCAGAAAAATTATAACTAATTCTATTTGAAACATTGGTTTCCTGAAGTTCTTTGTGAAGCAATGAGAATAATTTACTAATACTGTGTGATTGAACATTGTTGAATCTGAATGGGTTTTTGGATTTGTCTAAAATTTGCAATGTTTTTCGCTTTATGGAGTCTACTCCTATCTTCATTCTGTCAAAATCTTCTTCATTTACAATAACTAACTTCCCTACTTTTTCGGGGCTATAATTCCCGCTTTTTATATTCTCTTTTCCTTGAATATAATTTACAATTGAGCCTAGTTTGTTTTTGATGAAATGAACTGAATTTTCTGCATTAGAAACAAATTCTCTCTTCTTAGAAACTTGCTGTATCTGGGAGCGTTTTTCAAGCCAGATTTCTCTTTCTAATTGAAGTTTTCGGCTTACCTTTTTCATAATTGTGATAAAAAACCCATCATAAAGGAAATCTAACGCTCTTAAACTTTTAGATTCAATATCAAACAAGAATATATAAGGGCTCTTTGTATCGTCCTCCGCAGAAACAAGAACTAACATGTTTTGCTCTAAATTCTTACCGTCTATTTCAAATTTAATATCACTTAGAAAATGATTACCTTTACTGTAGTTAGTGAATATTTTATCTTTTTCGTAACAATCATATTCCCAAAGAAATTCAGAAGTGTTTACAACGACCAATTCACTGCTATTCTCAAACAATCGGAAACACATTATTCTCTTAATCTTAAAGAAATGGCGAAAACCAGATTCATTGATTCTGGCTATAATTTCTTCGTATATTTTGTGAGGTTTATCTTTTACTAATTTTTTTTCAAAAAATTCATCTATAGAATCAGTAATAGAGTCATGAAATTGTCTTAATTTTTGTCTTTGATATTCTGAAATCCCTAAAAGTAGGAATATAAAAAAAGGTAAATAATAGTTCCAGTTTAGGAATTCTCCGTTTAACAGCAAAAAAACTAATGCAGATACAAAATACAGGATAAGAGAACGTTTTTTACCTGTGTGATTAGGTGAGTTTATTATGGGGATGAGAATAAAAGAGAATAAAAACAAATCATTCATATCTTTACCATATAAAAACAAAAAAATTAGTAAATAATCATTTATTAATCTAGTGATAGATAAAATTCCATTTTTGTTGAAACAGATTACATAGAGTATAAAATATATAAGAACTCCTCCCAAGTAAAAGTAGAAGTTAAGTTCATTTTGGTAATTAACATATATAATCCAAGCGTAGATTACTAGGATTAACCTGTAAAAAATGGATGCTATTTGGCGTATTGCCAAGTCAATAAAGTTAAATTCTCTCATTCAATTTTTATTTTAGTAATGATTTCTTTTAACAAATAGTTAATCACGATTGTTATTAGAAATACTCTTCCAAAAATTCCTAAAATTACTCCTCGCCAATCAATAGGTGAAATTTTTATGTCATCATTTAAGCTGAATACATATTCCAATAAATTCAGGACATGATTTATATAGAAATTGTCACTAAAATTTATATATTGAACCTCATAAAGTACATTTCCTTCATTTGAAGCTGGAAGTAATAGAAGCACGTAAACAATTAAAATTAAAATAAGTGAAGACACTATCGTAATTAGATTGTATGATGTACATAAAAGAAGGGATTTGAAAATGCCTTTTATTTTATTAGACGAAAATCCGCTTACAATATTCAACCATTTGAGTTTATTAGAGTAAACATCAACCTCAACTTCAAATCCATTATTTTTAAGTTTTCTAATGAAAAACTTTAATATCGCAATTTGTTCTTTTTTATTCAATAAGTTTAATTTTTCATCAACTTTAATCGATTGAATTTTGTAGTAGTTTAGGTCTTTCTCTTCATGCGCTTCTATATAATAAATTAAATATCTTCTTACATCTGAAAATAAGCTTGATGAATTTGAATCTAATTTTCTCTTAAGTTCGATTATGGTGTTGATATGATTTAATTTAGAAGTAAATGAATTAGAGTTTTTAATGTTCTCGTTCTCTTCATTTATTATTTCCCAAAGTCTAATGTCTTTATTACTTAAACTCATTCTTTTTTTGAATTAATCAATTTTTTTACATCAACATCTAATATATCAGCTATCTCAAACAAAACCTCCAATCGTGGTTGCTGCCTATTTTGGACGTAAGCATTAACCATATTGTAGCTTTTACCTAGCTTCTCTGCTAACCAAATTTGTTTAATACCTTTTTCTTCCAAAACTTCTTTTATCCGATTCATTTGATTCAGAAATTGTTACACCTCTAATTTAGCCAATCTCTTTTATATACATCTTGTTTTTCGAGATATTTTTATTAACATTTTACGTCATTTATCTAACCAAAAAAGTTTGAATTATTCATTGACCTTCAGAAAATGCCATCGATATTAGTGCTGAAAGCATTATAAGATGGGTAAGAACTTTGAAAATGAGCTTCCGAAAATAAGAGTGATAATTCGTGATGATAAAGCGAAAAAAAGAGTTAGAATATCCCGATTAAGCATAGCGGTCCCGTCCAGACCGCAAAAGCTTCAACAATTAGTTGAGGCTTTTTTTATGCCTAAATTTTCATAGAAATCTATAGGTTGTAATTATAAGTCATGAGCTAATTAGCTATTTTATTCGGTTCATATTGATTCTTAAATGAATAATGATGTCGATAATTTTTAAGAACATTGGTTATACTATTACAAAAACAAACTGACTTAGACTTGTTTTATATTATTTGACTATGGATATCAAATTAAGTGAATTAGGTAGAATAATAATGCTTAAAGGAGGCGATTGCTTAGTATCTTATACAACGAATATAGTTGTGTAAACAAAAAATCGATCGTAATTAAAATATTTTTGAGTCGCTGGTCTATCTCCCCTATTTTATTTATCGAATTAATTTCAATACGATTTTTGATTTAATAAAATCAGAAAATTTTACAGTAAAGAATAGCTCTTATTATAACTTTTAACAGTTACCAAACTTCATCCACAATTTAGGAAATTTATCTTCCAAGAGATCTTCATTCCATTCTTCTCCATAAATTTTAAAATTTTCTTGAATTCCATTTGGAATATCATTCCCCGTTTTCTTCTCATAAGCATTAATTGGAATATAGCTTAATCCCTCCCAATCTCCGTTATTTGTTTCTGTTAAATTGGAAAGAGATTCTATATCGTTTTTTGCAGCTTCATATATCGCTTTTCCTTGCCCTATTAACCAACCTCTAAAATCAGAAAAACAATCATCAGAACATCCTCCATTTATAATATAAGCAGCAGCCCAAAAATCCCAATGATAAATTTCTCCTCTAAGTGTTCTAAACCTATTATCAAACTCTAAAATTTCATTTGCTGTGAGTTTCAACAATTCTTTTTCGAGTTCAGCTTGTTGTTGCTCATAATTACTAGAGCTCTTTGATTTTGTAACTTCAATTATTTCCCAAAACTTTTCTATTTCCATTAGTTTTTGAGCGTTCTGAACAGGTTCTTTAGGTTTGATTGTTATATTTTGATAATTAAAAAATTCTTTAAAACTTTTTGAAAACCCAAAATGATAAATAGCCATTGAATAAACAAAAGTCATAACCAGTAAAGGAACTTTATTGATAAATGCTGTATTTACAACTAATAAACTTGTTAACGCTCCTAAAGTAGCCAAGGAAAATAAAATAATGGCAACAATTTTTGCCCATTTCTTTCCTTTGTAAACCATTATTAATAACCCAACTGTTAATAGAAACCTGATTATTTGTTGAATTAGTTTTTTTGATTCAATTTCAGGTTTTACAGCATGATATAAATATATTGTATGCACAGAAAGAAGTAAAATACTAATTGCTATTAATATTGTTCTATTTTTTCCTTGTTGAATTAAAACATTCATTTTTGAATTTCAATTTGGTTATTGTATAAAGACATTCCTTTAAATACAAAAGTAAGAATATACACAACCAAAGGTACGTACTATGCAGTAATTGTTATATAAAGGAAAATTCTAGTTTTAAGTATTAACTCATGGATACACTCCATAGTTCTTTAGGCGCCAATTGGAACATCATCACACTTTATTATTTAAAATAAACTCTCTAACTATTCATACCATTTTTTCTCTTTAGTCTATCTTTCCAAATTTCCACTTCATATGATGTTCTTAGAGCTTCTTGAATATTTAAGGATTCCTGTTCACTAGATTTAAAAGTTAGATATATAGTATTTTCTTCAGCTCCTTTAACCAAACAGAAATTAATAACATTTCGATTAATTATATTTCTACATAAATAATCTGGCAAAAAAAAACTAGAAGCATTTGGAAAAATATCACCTACATTGCATACTATTTTGCCTATTGAAAAGGAATAAAAGTATTTATACGCATTTACTATCCTCTCAACAGCGTTCTCACTATATGTAATTATAGATAATGCTTTAAATCTTGTTTCATCTATCCAATCCACAATCTCATATACCCCTCCATCTTCCTGAAGTTCTTGAGGCACCTTCTCTCTTAGTTCCAATGCCTCATCTTTAAACAAAAGACTTTCTTCTCTCATACATATTAACAAAAGTAAATCACCTTTATTAAAGCATGCATTCAAAAGCTCCTCCGATAATTCGAAGCTATCTTTTGAAACTTTTAAGCTATATTGTTTATTAGAAACTGGTTCCATACTTATTCTTAAAATATATTGGAGTTATTTCTTACCCCACTATAATAGCATCAATTTGCTCTCCTATTTTCACTATACTTTGCAATACTTTAGATTTTTTGTTAAGTTTTTTTGGAATGTACTATGCAAGTCCCCTTTCATAAAGCTCCTTATGATTTCTATTATTTTTTTTTGATGCAATAAAATGAAGAACTTGGTATATTCCATTATAAGGTTTTCCTTTTTCTATCTCCACTATATAGTCATATTCTTTATTATCTATAATTTTAATTTTAGTAAAATTATCAGTATTCATATTTCCTATTTTATATTCTTCTTCTAATGCAATTTTAACCTTTAAAATTGATTCATGAGAGAATTCTACCATATTATGAATATGATCATTATACAAAACTCTTTTATCCGTAATTAACAAAAATGATTTTTCTTTTAAAAATAATACCTCAGCTTTCTCATTTGAATTCAAATCAATCTTCAAATTCTGGGTTTCAGTGTTGGAATTTATTATTTTAGTATAGTCTCCTTCTGCTCCTTTTCTTTTAAAAATAGAAGATAAAACTGATTTGTTTTCTGACATTTTATATTTATTTTAAACTTTTGCCAAAATATATTGTTTGATATCATACCAAGTATTCAATATTTCAAACTCAATGCAAACCACGTTTGGTTCACTTTCTTAAAAGTAACATTTCTATTTTTCACATACAATATTATATACGAAAGATTATATTTTGTTAAGTGATAACCTACTGTATAAAGTGAAATACTAGTTTTAGGTGGAAACTTATAAATACATTTTATATGCTCTTTAGATGCCAATTGGAACACGAACTTAAAAAACTTTTTAAGAACTTCTAAGAAACATTCTCATTCACATAGGCATATGAGTATACTTAAAATTTAGGAACATAAAATCCGTAAACAACTCGAAATCTAAAGCTAAAACTTAACAAAAATACCATTTTTTACTTCACCTGTATTGAGGAGGTAATAAAGAATCTGGAATATCTCCTTTCATTTTTAGAAATCTATTAATTAAAGTTTGGCGTATAGAAAACATAAAAGGGTAAGAGACCATCAATTGATTTATATTTTTCTCCTCAGTATTAGAATTTATAGAATCTAAAGCTTTAAGATAACCTAATTTAATTTCCTCGATTTTAGACTGAACTACATAATCATCTATGTCTACATTCCAATCTAGATATAAAAAATCTCTGTTATTATTATGGAAATTTTTCATAAAGAAGTTATAACTACTATTTAAGTAATTATTTTCTTTCAACACCTCTCTATCAACTAACAAAACATTTTCATTTGAAATAAAAAAATGAGAAAATTTTGGCTTTTCCTCTCCAGGGTAAGAAAGCTGATAATCAACTATCAAACCACCCAAAGAATCTTCTTCAAACACATAGTTGACAAAGTAAACAGAGCTCTTATTTTCAAAAGATGAAATTACCGAATCTAACTGGGATTTCATCAAGTATTTAGGGGATGACAATGAAATTTCAACATATGGAGCTCCTTGACTAATAACAACATCTCCAAGTATCCCCCCCTTTTTATCAGTAGAGCATCCGAACGATAACAATGTCAATATTAAAAACTTTTTATTCATTTTGTAAATCATTTATTTCTTTTCCGTCGATTTTTATACCAAAGTCATGTTTATAAGCATTAGGTATTGATTCATATTTTGTTCCATCAACACTCCATTGATATTTGAAACTTTCTCATACTCATAGATATATGAGTATACTTTAAATTGAATATCGAAGAAAAATAAACAACTTAAAATCAAACTAATAGCTTTATTAAAAATACAAAAACGCCATTTGGAATATTACAAACGAATGCTAGTTAGCAGTAAATACCATATTTCCTCTGTCATTATTTTCTAATTAAAGAATCTATATAAAGCGTATTGACAAATAAAGTATCGTAAATATCGTATGATTTTACCTTGTTCAATAATATTACCGAATCATTAAGGTTTTCAAATGTATATGGAAAAGATGTACTATTTTGGTTTATAGTTAATAAAATTTTCAAATTCCTTTCGCTATTTAAATAATAAAACCTTAGATAATCTCCTTTGCAACTGTAATCTTCTTCTACTAAAGTAAAACCTTTAGGTATTGTACTATTATAAACTTCAAATTTATTTCTTAGTTTAGGGTTATCACAATCTGTCTCATCCCCAGTAATAGGTGCATTAATATAAACAGAATCCATTCTATAACTTTTTGAATATTTATTCAAGTCAATTGTATCAACTCTTAAAATCGAATCTGCTTTAGCTTTATATTTTAGCCCAATGCCTTTTACGCAATTTCTAATTGAATCATAAATTACATCATAACTCATATGTTCATCAAAATTAGCAATAGTTTCTTTAAAATTGATAGAGTCAGTCAAATACACCGTGACCATTCTTGTTAATCCTATACCCTCATATGTATTATATTCTTCGATAAACAGTCCGTCAGTTAATTCATATGTTTTTCTAAGTTTATTGTCAGAAGAACTATTATTTTGTTGGTTATATCTCCAATCTAGATAAGATACAGTAGAAAGTTTATCTTGATTACAAGATATCAACATCACAAAAGATATTAATAGAAATATTATGTTGTTTTTCATAAAGTATGGTTATTATTGAACACTTTCAATTATTTTTGGTACTATATTATCTTTAATCCTGAAAAATTAGGCTCTCCACTAATAGTAGTATCTGCACCACTTGGATTAACAAACCATATAGGATTATTTGCAAAAGTTGCATAGGGTAATTCATGATGTTTTACAATAGGGTCAACATTCCATCTTCTTCCAAATCTACTATCATATTGCCAAAATTCAGCTGTATAACTATTCCCTTTTCCTGCTACTTCATCATCTTTCTCCTGTCCTTGAAATCCATAACGATAATCTTCACTACCTCAATTTCTATTCGGCATTAACATACCAAATGTATCAAAGACACTATTATAAGTTTTTCAATATAGCCTTCCTTCTTCATCATTTTTAGATATTACTTCTTGTATTTTATTAATTAACAATACATCAGAAACAGAATTAACAAATACTTTTACATTATACCAATGGTTAAAAAAAATACTAAAACTATGTCTACTCAGCACTTCTATATCTTCAATGATATAAAATTTTCCCCCAAAGCATATATACGAGCCAATAGCTGATTTCTTTCTAATAGTCAATTTATTCAGAATAAATAAAGTCTCAATATTTGAGATGCTTATCTTATTTTTCAATTCTTTATCCACCAACCAAATCGTTCCACTTAGTTCTTCTTTATCTAAAATCCTCATTTCATTCTCCTGTTTTTATAGTTCTTCCTCCATATAAAAAATCACCCAAAAAACTTATTTACAGTAATTTAACTTTTTAAATTTACTGTTTTATGGTGATGTTACACTACCCATTCTATATTTGATTATCAAGAATTATAGAAAATATTTGATTCCCTAAGTCTTCATCACCATTAAAATCATCCCAGTCACTTGTCGGGGAAAACCATAACTCTAAATCCTTTATAACACTGAAATCACCAACTAATAAAGTTTTTTTTGATTTTTTAATCGCATTAATAAATGCATCCAAATTAATAAAATGATCCGAATATCCATTCCCCTCATCTTCTAGATTTTGGATTGCTTCTTCTAACAAGACAATTAATTCATCTATATTTTTAGTCATAACGCATTAATATTAGTTTCCAGTTGCTTTATCTACATCAGCATTTCCTTTTGTTTATCTGGAAAAACTAAAACCTCCAACTATCTTTTAGGATTATTGGAGGTCATGATGATTATATATTTCTAGGTAACTTTTTCATGTAGTATTTTACAACATCAATTATCTATGGTGCAGTGCCAAGAGCAACTTCTCTAATTATTAGTTGTTTAACTGAAAAAATAAAAGGATTCTCTTTTTTTATTTCTAGTTGTAATTCTTTATTTAATAAATTATATTTTTTATCATATTTACTTAATGAAATAGAATCTAACGCTAGAAAATATCCCTCCTTAATTTCATTGATTTTAGACTTTATAACTTCTATACTTGTACCTACTTCCCAATTTAAAAGTAGAACTCTTTTATTATCAGAGTTATCTTTATAAAATTCATAACTGGCATTAACAGCCCCCTCTTCTAAAACTTTTAGGTTGACTATTAGTTTATTTTTTTTTGTAATAAAAAAGGTTAAAATTTCTGGTCTATAATAACCAACATATTTCGGTCTAAAATCCACAGCATATAACCCCAAAGAGTCTTTATCATAAACACAGTTTACCTTATATAAGGGAGAGGGAGAATTAAACTTAATTACAGCTTGCAAGCTATCCAAAACATCCTTTTTATTATCCATTAATGAAAAAGACACAATAGGAGCATCCCCATGTAATAAAGAATTTTCTTTATGTTCTTCTTTTGTAGTTGAACACCCCGTAACTGACAATAATAAAAAGGCTATAATTACTTTCATTTGTGATTTGTTGAAGGTTTATAATTATTAATTTCTATTCCATTAACTTTTATACTATGATTTAGGGTATTTGCATCATAATATTGTCCATTTCCGCCTTGATAATCGTATTCACCTTTATAAGACTTAATTAAATCTGAGTAATCAAAGAAAACACCACCTTCATTAAAGGATTTATGAATTCCATTAACAAAGTCAGTCCTCCAATCTAAAGGGAAACCTATATTCCTGCTCTCATATTCATCCCATAAAATATTAGAGGCACCTACTAAGTACATTTGCTTAAATCTTTTAGTTGAGTTTTCCCATGCCGAAGTTTTTAACACTGTGGGAAATGCCAACAAATCATATGCTAAAACATGTTCCCCATTATTGACTTGATTATTATCTGATAAATGTACACTTTCTTTTAGTAAAATTGTTTTTAAATTATTTCTATCTTCAAAATCAACTTTCCCTTTAAAATTTACTCCAATAGTAGGTTTTTCATAATGCCCTAAATATCCATTATACCCACCTCCTTTTCCATCACAAAAGCAAACACCAAGACCTTCACTAGCATTTGTCATCCCAACATTTTCGGTAAGTTTTTTAGGCAAACCTAATTCATTAGTCAAAATACTTTTCATAACAGCAAATTTAGCAGAAGAACTACTTAACGCTTCACTTGAATAATAAGCAGCATCAGCTGCATGGATAGCTACATTTCCTTTTCCTGTATTCGCTATTAAAATATTAGCCTTAACATATTCGATATCGTTAACAGCAACAACTCTTATTTTAGAGTTGTCACCAACTTGTCCCAAATAACTACCATCAGCCGCATAATATTCTTCTAACCCCTCTAATTCTCTCCATGCTATTAATTTATTCCCACTAAAACTATAAGGTGTATAATGTGGGTAATCAGCAGTTAATGGGTCTACAGTAAAAAATCTTCCCAACCTAGAGTCATGCATTCTATACTTATAATTTATAGAGTTACCCTTTCCTTTTACCTCGTCATCGCTCTCCTGTCCTTGAAAGCTGTAACGATACTCTTCACTTCCACCACTTCTTCCTGGCATTTGCATTCCAAAGTAATGACATTTCTAGACTAATTGGTAGTTTTTTAGGTGGTGTTTTTGGTATTCCTAAAATTGAGCAATAAAAAAAAACGAAAAACTAATTTTCTAGATTTTCGTTTTAATAATATGCTTATTTATGCCTCCAACTCAATTCACCATAAACCTTATTCCTGTTACCAAAAATTTCTATACCTTTTATCTTACTATTCTTTATTTTATGATAATTTATAGAAATTATTTCCTTGTCTATATCTATAGGGGGCAACTTTATACAGAGGAAATCATGTTCTCCGCTTCCATAAATATAAAAAAGAACCTCGTCTTTGTAAAAAGATAGTTGATAACTATATTCGAAATTAATAACATCAACTAGCTTATTTACCTCTTGCTCTATAAAAGATTCATAGTTTATTTCAACAGGACTGTTAGATTTGGCAAAAACAAGTCCCATTTTTAATCCGCTAGGTTCTACCTCTATCGAATCATATAAATTAAAACCAATATTCTTATCTACATTTTCTTGGTCTATAGTTAAAACATCTGTTGTATCAGAAAACTCAACAATAGAAAACTTATCCGCACCATTATCGTTTTGAGCGTCACAAGAAAACAATAAATTTAATAGCCCTATTATGGTAAAAAACTTAATTAATCTCATATCTAAGGTATTACTTTATAGTTTTTCGAATGAGCACTCTTCTTAAGTAACAAAAATCCTTTTTGATTCTTGCCTAGAACATTCCAAACACCATACGTTCTCTTTTGCCCTTGATTACCTTTGTAACTCTTTTCAAAAGCATCCATATCCGTATTGATAAAACCATACCTTTTTTCTGGAGGGGATTTCTTTGAAACATTAGGTAAGAAAGTTGACTCGTAATTATTAAATAAATCTTTTGCCTTTGCATGGTCATAAATTACAACGATAAAAGTCTCTTCTTCTTGAGTTTGAACCACCCACATAAAATTAGGAACATCTAATAAAGCTCCATCTTCATGTCCTTTAAAGTTTACAACATCACCAGAAGAAAAAGGTATACTAGAACCATCCCATGTCGTAAAATCTTCTTGAGATTCTGGATACAATCTTTCATTTGGAGCAAAAGGATGAGAATGTGCCATAAATAAAATATTTTCCCCTTCTTCTACATCATATCTCGGACTAACTCCTCCTGTACTTCCTGATTCAGAAAATTTAACAAAATAATCATTACCTTTTTTATACCCTGATATAGACTCCTCATGCATATCTCCTTCAAAACTTCTATTCCACATGTCAGATAAGTCTGACTCAAAGTTTTTCATTACATCATTTACATATGAAGCTGTTACATTCTTCATAAACTTATCATAGTAACTATAAGGATTCTCTGACTTATTTTCACCATCCAAAAATCCTCCATATAAGTTAGCATCATCTAAAGGCTCTAAACCTTCTAATTCAATTGTCGAAATTAACTGATTACCACTAAATTGATATGGAGTCCATTGAGGATATTTACTAGCAAGTGGATCAACTGCAAAAAACCTATTCAACCTTACATCAGCCATTCTATACTTAAAATTCACACTATTTCCTTTCCCTTTAATCTCATCATCCGTTTCTTGTCCCTGAAAATTGTATCTGTAATTTTCAGACTGTCCATTTCTCCCCGGTTGCAGCATCCCGCCTTTATTATATAATCTGTTACTTTTTATAAAATATTAGGATTTGCTGAGTAATAATTCACTCCATTTATCATTTGCTTTTTTTAAATCTTTTAAAAAACCATTTATACTTTTGTTTACTAATTTCAAAACAGGGGTCTCCCAATCTTCATTCTCAATTATATATATATAAAAGCCTACTATATCTCCATCATACCAACCGATATCCATTACAAACTTTTCATCAAAAGAAACTAAATGAAACATATCTTCATAAAGATTATCAATCTGATTTTCTATCGGAAGAGCAATATCAATAAAGTCGTCTTTAACAACTTTTCCTATACCTATCTCTGTTTGTTGTTCTAATTTCATTCTTTTATCTTAGTTAATTTATCATACTCTGATTTAGTTATCGGATGTCCATGAAGTTCCATTGTAGATTCTGTTAATTCTACTCTCATATATTTCGTCTCTTTACCAGATTTAGCACCAATCGTTTCCGTTGTCTGATATACTTTCCAAGTTTTACCATTAGTAACAGAAGCTCCATTGTCCCATGCTTCTTTTGTTATAGACTCAACATCTACAGTTGACTTAAATTTTGCAGGACCATTTTTAGTACCTTCTAATACTTTTTTCCATGATATTTTTTTCGATGCTACATGTTTACTACCATATCTAACCACTTTAAGCGATTTTGCTGGTATTTTAGCTAGTTTTAACCATTTGAGAACTGGAATTGATGCAGCTAAATCAATATAATCTCCAGTTCCTAATTCCTCTCCTTTGACAAGCTTTTTAGTTGCTTTAACAGGAACAAAATTATCGAGGTTTTCTTCAAAGACCTGTGCTTGAATTTGATGTTCACTAGGTCTAAAAGTTCCTTGTTTCTTTAAAAACTCTTGGTAAGCAGCTTCAGACTCTCTCTTTTTTTGTTCCGCCGCTAACTGTAAAGCAGTAGGATCTGTGGCCAAAAACTTATCTATTTTAGCATTAAACTTCAGCTCTTCTTGTGAAAGAAAATTATCAAGTTTAGGCCTCATTATTGTTTGGCTGTTCGGTGCATAAACATAACTAAGTTCTAACCCCTCTAATTCCACGGCATTAATTAAAACATTCTCACTAAACGCATAAGGAGAGTTATGAGGATAACCAGCCTCTAATGGATCAGTAGCAAAAAACCTGTTTAACCTCACATCAGCCATTCTATACTTATAATTCACACTATTTCCTTTCCCTTTAATCTCATCATCCGTTTCTTGTCCCTGAAAATTGTATCTATAATTCTCTCCTCCGTGTCTGTTTGGTTGCAACATCCCGCCTGCGTAATAATCCGAATACGACTTAACATCAGCGATATACTGTGCTCCATGTTGGTAAGCTACATCTACTATTTTTGGATTATAAATCCGTGCTCCTGATTGGTAGAATGTAAAGTCTGCCATCATATTGGCTGGGTTGGTTTCTTCTACTTCTCTTAACAGTTCGTTGTTTCGATAGTAACGGATTTTATTACCAACTCGCATGACTCGACAAAGGTCTAAACAATGTCTATCCCTAATTCAATATTTCAAACTCAATGCAAACCACGTTTGGCTTGTATTTTTAAAAGTAACATTTCTATTTTTCACATACAACATTATATACGAAAGATTACCTTTTGTTAAATGATAACCTACTGTATAAAGGAAAATACAAAAGCGCCATTTGGAACATTACCTGACATTCTAAGTCACATTTTTTTACAATTCATCCTTAAATAATTTCAATAATTCCATACAAAGTCATATCCCTTGAAAAGTTTTATAAGACAGGTCGTTCCAAATGATAACCCCATACATTTAGTTACACAAGGTTAAAAAAACTTATTTACAGTAATTTAACTTTTTAAATTTGCTGTTTTATTTTGATGTTACACTACCCTTTTTAGCATTATGACCTTCTATTAAGTGATTTTGACGATGTGCCTACGAAACAGAAACTTGCTTTTGATATATAATTTTCCATTTCTTCTCTTCTCTTTTCAAGATCAACAATAACCCTTCTCCATTTAAAGGACCATAAAACGTTCGAAAATAAAAAAGGAATACTTCAAAGAATCATCATAAACAGGTTTGGAAAAACGAATGTACGCTACAGAATCCTCACTAAGATTTCTAGCAGAATCAATTGGCAAAACAGAAATCTCAATTAGCTTTCTCAATTTAATAGGATAACTTTTCTTATTTATTATTAAGTGCTCATAACTCAATTCGTCTGATATTTCTTTAGCTATTTTTGAAAAATCATCTCCTCTTACTATACTATGGTTATAGTAAGTAGAGTCAATTGAAGTCAAGACTTTAATTGCGCTATTTTTATTTTTAAAAAATGTCTCAATAGCAACACCAAAGACTTCATAATCTAATTTTGTTAATTTATAATCAACTTTTTCCATCGAAATTTCAATATTACCTAACCGGTAATATTTTACAGAAGAACAAGAGATAGCTAAAAATAATAAAGACAAATAAAATAGAAAGTATTTATTTTTTTTCATTTGAATTTTGTTTTTTTTGAGCTTCCCTAATTTGTTCAGTCATCTTATAATCCTTAGTCCCCTTAATTGGTATAGCTGGAGTGTTTTTACCATAGTTCCCTGTATTTTGACCATGCTCTGTAAATACTGAAACATTTTTGTCCCTTGAGTGATTTATAACATGAAAATCTAACTCATGCCCTACTGTTCTTGCTGCTTGAACTGCATGCTCATCATTGCTCTCACTAGACTTTAATAAATCCAAATTCACTGCTATAACAATAACTCCCCTTCCTTTTATCAATGAAACCTTAGCATTTTCATATATTTCAGGATCAGGACCCAATAGTACCTTATTCCATGCTTCTTGCTCTTCATCACCCATAATCCCCATTTCAATAGCTTTAGCAGCAGAAATTTCTTCTCCTGTATGAACATTTTGCAGAGTATTTTTAAAGACGTCTTTTATATATCCGTTTTTCCCTTTAGGCAAATCTGTAGCAATATACACGATATCATATCCATTATTGCCAACATCTTTTTCAGTAGCGATAGTAGACTCAAATTTAGCTATAGCTTCTTTACCTATATCAGTACTTGAATACAACTTAAAAGCTGCTTCTCCATTGTTATCTTTAAATGATTTATCAAAATATATTCCCTCTAACCCCTCTAATTCAATATGAGCAATCACTTTATTACCACTAAATGAATAAGGTGTATAATGTGGATATTTTGAAGCTAAAGGGTCAACAGCAAAAAACCTGTTTAACCTCACATCAGCCATTCTATACTTATAATTCACACTATTTCCCTTCCCTTTAATCTCATCATCCGTTTCTTGTCCCTGAAAATTGTATCTATAATTCTCCCCTCCGTGTCTGTTAGGCATGAGCATCCCGCCTGCGTAATAATCCGAATACGACTTAACATCTGCAATATACTGAGCTCTATGTTGGTAAGCTACATCTACTATTTTTGGATTATAAATCCGTGCTCCTGATTGGTAGAAAGTAAAGTCTGCCATCATATTGGCTGGGTTGGTTTCTTCTACTTCTCTTAACAGTTCACTGTTTCGGTAATAACGGATCTTATTGCCAACTCGCATGACTCGACAAAGGTCTCCCTCTGAAACAGTAGTGGTCATTTTGAGGCTTCCGCTTTCAT